>JALVEJ010000304.1 GCA_027031025.1 Flavobacteriales bacterium
CAAGCTTGCACCATAGAATCATACTTTTTAGTAAAAGCTTCTTGTTTTTTCTTAAAAACGGCTTCTTGGTCTTTGATGCCTTTGTATTCTTTAAATATGGTTTCGGTTTTAACAAAAGCAGTCTTGACTTCTTTTTGGCAAGCTGTTAAAAAACTAACGCCAATCAATAATAATAATATTTTTTTCATAGTGTGATATTTTATTTCGGCAAATTTACGGCTTTTATTAATAAGTTTGAGGAATTGAGGACTTTTTGCTACTTCATAGTATGTTTTGCGCTTTGATGATTGTTTCTTGCTTCATACTTTAATCCTGCTTATAATTTGAGGAGTTGAGGAATTGAGGATTTTTTTTCTGCTTCATTGAATATTTTGCTTTCTGATGTTTGATTTTTACTTCATACAATAATCCTGCATATAATTTGAGGAGATGTGGATTGGGACACCGAGTGATCCCGATGCTAATAGGGATTGTACCGAAATGACCGGTTTTGATTGAGGAATTATATTTTTTGAACCATATAAGGCACATAAGTTCACATAATATCAATTCCAAATAAAAATAGTCTAAAAGGGTTTGGGGTATTATACCGCTACATTTATTGGACTATATTGAATGTGTTAGCGGTATAAGTTTTTTTTCTTTTGTGTCCTTATGTGTCTTATGTGGTTTTAATTGCGGAAATGAGAAATGTCAATTAAAAAATTTAACAACTCAACAGTCTTAATTTCTTAATAGTTAAAAAAATAATATAACAATAATTCTAAACGACAAACTCAAAAAAATATCAAAAACAATAACAAGACCGGCTTCCGCCACTGTCATTATCAAAACGCGGATTGACAATACTATTATAAATAGAACCGAACGAATAGCTTAGTCCGATACTAAAATAATAATCATAACCGGATTGTAACTGTTTTTGTGCCAAAAGTGTTTCTTCCAAAGTCAAATTACCGGCAGCTATATTGATTTGATCATGTTGGATGCCATAATACGCATTGGTGTTGAAGTCAAGTCCTTTGGCAATTCGCAAATTTGTTCCCAAATTAAATCCGACGGCGTACAATTTTAAATCATGAAGATATGTAGCATAATCGATTCCGGCATAAATACTGCCCCATTTTTTTACCAAATTACCATTGAGCATCAGGCTGGCACGCCAGAGGATTTCTTCAGTTTTATTATAAACCGTTTTTTCAAAATAATTGTTATAAAGACTACCGGCTTTTAAGGTCCATACCAAACTTTTACTGGCAGACTCTTTATAAGGAAAAAGGTTGTATTCTAATCCGCCAAACAAGCTGTAAGACTGGGCGTAATTTCTAAATTTGGACCGGTTAAATTGTCCGAATATACCATAAGACCAATGTTGATTGATTCCCCAAACACGATAGGTATTGATATAAAAAAATTCGCGTGAAGATTTGATTTCCTGTCCGTTAAATGTATATCGATTTTGTCCGGTATTGTACCGCAAACTAAAGGCAAATTTGTTTTGTTTATCTACTTTCGTTGCCTTGGCATAACCGGTCAAATCCCGGCTGCCCGAATTACTATCGCCATTAAACCAAGCATGTCCACCTATTTTAAATATCCAATGATGCCATTTATCAACATTTTCTTTATTTTGTTTTTGGGTATTAAGCTTGATTTCCAATTTATCTGCCAAACCGGTTCGTGACCAAAATGGCACCAAACCCAGTTGTAAATATTTCAACAACCGGTTTCTGATATCATCCTGCGTAGCGTCGGTACCGACTGAAAAATCGTATTTTTGTTGGATATCTATAAAATTATTTTGCCCTATAAAATTTAGATGAAAAACATATCCGCCGCTACCATTTTGCTCTGACAAAACAATGATATGCACATCGGCAAAGTTGCGGTCACGGACAAATTCCACTGCTTGTAAATTTTGTTTTAAATAGGTTATTTCGCAATAATCGGCTTGACAATCATAAAAAATTTTGACTTTTTTGTGAGCTTCCTGCGCCTTTAAAGATAGAACAGTTATCAAAAATACTATAAGGTAAGGCATTTTCATAGTAAAGTTTTATTTAAAAGATGTCAATTAACATAAATTGTTACACAATGAAACGCAAAAAGCCGGCAAAAATTACCGGCTTTTAAAAAATGACTTCTAAAAAAAATTAGTTTTTCTTTTGTTTTTGCTTGGAAAGTTCATCAGCTAATAAAATGGCATTGTAAACATTTACCATTTTCCCTGATTTACTCAAAGTATCAAATTTTACCAATTTCGGCTCGCCTTCATAATCATCTTCTTCGGGTTTTATTACCATAATTTGAGGCGATAAACCGGAATCCATAATGATGTGTTTGACTTCCGATGCGGTTAATTCGGGATAACGTGAACGGATTAAAGCGGCAACACCGGCAACATCGGGTGATGCCATTGAGGTGCCTTGTAAAAATTTGTAATCACTAAAAGGCACAGTGGCATAAATCTTTTGTCCCGGCGAGAAAATATCAACCGTTTCTTTTCCATAGTTACTAAAAGGCGCAACCATATCAGCGCCATAATTAGGTCCGATAGCCCCGACATTTAAGAAATTATCAGATATTTCTTTACCTTTTTCATCGCCGTCATTCGGATAAGACATTTTATCACCGTATTGATCCATATCTTTACCATCATTTCCGGCGGCATTAACAATTAACACATCGTGGTCGGCAGCGTATTTGATAGCATCCCAAACCCAATCTTTATGCGGGCTGTAATATTTACCAAAACTTGTATTGATGACTTTGGCACCGTTATCAACAGCATATCTGAAAGCCAAAGCAATGTCTTTGTCGTATTCATCACCATCAGGTACCGCTCTTACCGGCATAATCAAAACATGATCGGCAACACCATCTCCACCAATGCCGTTATGTCTGATTTGCGCAATGATACCGGCAACATGTGTGCCGTGCAATTCGTCGGCATTGGGCGGAATTACATTGTTGTTACCATAATTTCTGTCATTGATATTATCAGGGTCATCGCCTTGGATACGTCCGTTAAAATCAAGATTTAAATTGTATTTTTCTTGTCCTTCCAAATAATGTTTAAAACCTTTTAAAGCTTCGGAGTTTAAGCCGGCCAAATACATTTGTTTGGCTTGTTTGACCATTGGGTCATCCGTTTTTAAATTTTTGACGGCATCTTTGGTCAGTTTATCAGTTCCCAAAGCTTTTTTCAGAGTTTTTTCTGCATTTTCAGCCATGGCAGAAACCCGGTTATAACGCATCCTTAAAGCCTTGATATGTTCCAATTCCTTTGCTAAATCTTTTTCTGCCCGTTGATACATTTTATACATTTCAAGGTCTTCGGGCGCAATACTGTCAATAGGTTTACCTTGCCATTGTTTGCGATATTTGGCAACGATACGGGTTAACTCCAATTGTTCCGGTCCGGCCATTTTGCCATCTTTGGCGCCCAAAAAGTTCCAGCCGTGAACATCGTCGACATACCCATTGTTATCGTCGTCTATACCATTATCGGGAATTTCTCCTTTGTTAGTCCAAATAATATCTTTCAAGTCGGGATGATTGATGTCAATACCGGCATCGACAACAGCTACTATAACGGTTTGTGCCGGTTTGTCTTTTAATAATTCTTGATAAGCTTTTTCGGTGCTCATGCCCGGCATGTGACTGTCAAACGGATTGGTGTGTTGCCAGTTTTTTAAATCTTCATCTTTGTAAAGTGATACAAATTTTTGAGGTAATGGTTCCGGTTTTTTTACTTCCGTTGCCGGCGTTTCTTGTTTTACTTGACTTACATTTTTGGTGGTGCCGCAACTTGCCAAAGTCAGTCCGGCGGCCAAAGTAAGCCCTAAAAATCTAAATTTATTCATTTCGTTTGTTTTTTAATCGTTAAAAATTTCGTCAAATTTATAAATTTTATCTAAACGAACACCTTTTTCGGTGTGTTTTAAGGTGCAAAGTTCGTTATAAGGGTCGTGTTCTAAGAACAACAACCAATTTTCGTCTGCCGCTTTGGTAAATATTTCTTGTCGTTCTTCTATGGTAATTAAAGGTCTGGTGTCGTATCCCATAACATAAGGTAAAGGAATATGCCCGACAGTTGGTAGTAAATCAGCCATATAAACAATTTTATGTCCTTTGTAATCAATCATGGGAAGCATTTGTTTTTCGGTATGCCCGTCTACAAACATAATGTCTATATTTAGTTCGTCGGATTTGGTAATCCGCCCGTTTTCAGGTGTATCGATAAAATCCAATTGTCCGCTTTCAAGTATCGGCTGGATATTTTCGGGTAAAAAACTGGCTTTTTCACGCGGATTAGGATTGACTGCCCAATCCCAGTGTTTGTCATTACTCCAAAATTTGGCATTTTTAAAAGCCGGTTCGTAAAAGCCCTTCTCATTTCTTACAATAGAACCGCCACAATGGTCAAAATGCAAATGTGTCATAAAAACATCGGTAATATCATCACGATGAAAACCGTATTTTTTTAAGGTTTCATCAAACTGATTTTGTTTGCTGGGCTTGTAGTAACTAAAAAATTTCTCCGATTGCTTATTGCCCATGCCGGTATCAACCAAAATCAACCGGTTGCCGTCTTCAATCAGTAAGCTACGGGTAGTCATTTCTATCAAATTGTTTTCATCGGCAGGGTTAGTACGTTGCCAAATAACTTTGGGCACCACGCCAAACATAGCGCCGCCATCGAGTTTAAAATCTCCGTGAGAAATAGAATATAGTTTCATATTTGAAATTGTTGTGTTAAAATTGTTGTTATTTTGTAATCATTTTATTGATTTTGACACGAATATACGTAAATTAGTTAAAAACGGGTGAGTTATATCAAAGATTTTTTAGAAATATTGATGCTTGGCATGTGGATTAATTATGAAACCAAGTTTCAATAAATGGCATCTCGTCAATTATCACTAAATTTGCAGATAATTATAATCTATCAAATAAATGATCACTTCATGACCGATTTGGACACTTTACGAGCAGGGCAAGTCATTTTAATTGACAAGCCGTTACACTGGACTTCTTTTGATGTGGTCAACAAATTGCGCTATGCCATATTAAAAAAATACCGGCTTAAAAAATTTAAAGTCGGTCATGCGGGAACTTTGGACCCTTTGGCAAGCGGATTGTTGTTGGTTTGCGTTGGAAAAGCCACGAAAACCATACAACAATATCAAGGTTTGGACAAGGAATATACCGGCAGCTTTTATATCGGTGCGACAACGCCTTCTTATGATATGGAAACGGCGGTCAATGAACGGTTTGAAACCAAACATATTACACCGGCATTAATTTTGGAAACTGCCAAAAGTTTCATCGGCACTCAACAACAATTGCCGCCGGTTTTTTCGGCTATTAAAAAAAACGGCAAAAAATTATACGAACATGCCCGAAAAGGCGAAAATGTTGAAATTCAACCCAGAGAAATTACCATTAAAGCATTTGAAATTCTCTCGATCAATTTTCCTGAAGTCAAATTCCGGGTAAAAGTCAGTAAAGGCACTTATATCAGATCCTTAGCTTACGATTTTGGTCAAGCTTTACATTCCGGCGCCTATTTATCGGCTTTACGACGCACTAAAATAGGCGATTTTGACGTTGAAAATGCCGTAAGTATTGACGATTGGGTCAAAAATTTGATACATGAAAGTTAACTTGTCACATACCGAAAAAGCGCTTTTGATAACTTTATTGATAGAATTGGTTATCATCATTTTACTCTTTAATTTAGGATTTCAAGAAAATCCTAAGGAAGCTACTTATGCGGTTGAATTTATTGACGATGATTTTGATTTTAACGACTTGAAACCCGAAACCAAACCCGAATTGCCCGACATTCAAAATTATGTCCATCAAAAATACCAAACCAACATGGCTTCTAATGCCATGCAGGAAGAAAAATCGTTTGAAGAATTTAGGCAACGCCATGAGCAAGCGCTTAAAGAATTTTATGAAAATCGTGAGAAAGAAAAGAACATTGATGCCGGCGAGCCAAACCAACCCGAAAAACAAGAAAAAAAGAAAGAAGTCCGGTTTACGGGCAATAGTAATATCCGGTATTTTATCAAAAATCGCTATGATGTTTATATTGCCAATCCGCTTTATACTTGTCCGGAATATATGTCGGGATTGGTAGTGGTGGATATTGAACTAGACCGGTCAGGCAAAGTGATTAAAGCTAAATATAATCCGGGCAAATCTACCACCAAAGCCGAATGTCTGATAGAAAGTGCCGTTGAAGCGGCTTATGACAGTTATTTTAATCCCGACCCGTCGGCCCCGGAAGTGCAAACGGGCTATATGACTTTTAACTTTTGACGATAATATCAAAAGAAACGATTTATTGGACTAATATTTAATTTATAATTGTTTTTGTATAATGTCACACCCTATGGGGTTTATGTTTTTAACGTCATTAATTTTCTATAATCTTGTTACCCCTTCGGGATTCAATGGTGTTTAATACTGTTTTGTCTGTAAATATTTCACTCCTATGAGGTTTATTAAATAAGCTCGACGACTGTCGGAGTGGCATTATTATTTGAGATATTATATATTACCCACCTTAAACGATATCGAGCCAGTTATTTTTAGCGTAATACGTTGATTATTAATTTTTTTAGTATTTTTGAATCATTGTTGTCCGGTAAAATTACCAATTTTTTAGAAAAAGCGAGGTTTGAAAAAATCGCCCCTCGCTATTATCTTTGCATTAGCAAATTCATAAATTGCAAAGATATGAGCAAAGATAAAAATTTTAT
>JALVEJ010000305.1 GCA_027031025.1 Flavobacteriales bacterium
AGCCAAAGTATTATCGGCAATTGATAAGATGAAGGAGGAAGCCCCTTCCGGTTGTACATTTATATTTTTTGCATAAGCCGCTTCATCATTAGGTTCAACTTTGGCAACGTAAAAAGGTGTGATACCAAACTCATTGTTATTATAATCCCACATTCTGATAAAATAAGTTTCATTGGGCGATAAATTACCAATCATGTTTGGGTTATTGACATTTGAGGTTGTTATTGAACTGCAAAAAATAGGGGTTGAGTTTACACTATTGTGATACAGGGCATAACCTAAAGCGCCAATGTCACCGGCTGCAGTTCGGATAATACTTATGGCTCCTGTTGGGGGTGCCACAAATTTGTACCATACATCGCCGCCATTAAAACCGGCGCAGCTCGGCGTTTGTCCTCCTGAGTTGGTAGCCCCGATATTGTTCATATAGTTGGACACATAACTTCCCGCACGCGGGTCTGCTAAAATAATCCTTCGCGGGTGACTATTTAAATCATTATAAGGGCGGACAAAGGTAAAAGTATAATGATCTTGTCTAGGGAACAAACTTGAATTAATATTATTGTTAGCCGTTGACCTTGAAAAGGATGGATTGGTACCGGAGCCATCAGGTGTGACACTGACAAATGTGGTATTGTAGCCGTCAAAAAAGTTAAATCCTATTGAAGCATTTAGGGTGGCACCGGCATCACAGTGCCCGTAGAAGAATTTAATAACATTAGAGCCTTCTACTAAATATAAAACAAAACTCATATCATGACTGCTGTCACCATATCGTGAAATGTTTCTCCAAAAAACTTTAAAAATTCTATTAGGTGCCGAGCCAACTGTTTCATAGGCTACATATCCGTTATTAGAGGCATATAGTTTTAAATCGTCCCATAATGGTGCAATGATATTTTTTTTGTTAGATGCATCAGAAGCCAAATCGTTATTAAGGCTTATTTGATCTTGTGTTAAGGATATTGCTCCATTAACACCAACTGTACAAGTCGTAAATTTTTTGCCGCCATAATAAAAATTAAATCCAATAGGCACGCCGCTTTGTTCTTGCTCATCTCCGGTTGTCCATAGTGTCGTAGCAGAAGCACTGGGAGAAGGAAAGAATGTATTGTCATATTGTCCGAGTGTGTAATAATCTACTTGTGCTTGTAGGTTGAACATTAAACAACTCAACAAGAATAAACTGAGTGCGGTAATTTTTTTCATAACTATATTTTTTAAATTAACAATACTCAAAATTACCTACACCAATATGATTTTGCTTGTAAAATCGTAACAAATGACAGGAAAATTGTAACATTTAATGCTAAAAAAACTAAAAAGAAGCCGTTTAAGTGTTGTTTTTCTTAAATTCTGATGCCGTTTTGCCAAATTGTTTCTTAAAGCATTTGTTAAAATAGCCCGGATCGTTAAAACCAACCGAATAGGCAATTTCGGATATGTTGGCATCTGTTTCACGTAACAAACGGGCAGCTTGATTGAGTCGTTGAATATTTATGAATTGCGAAGCGGATTGTCCGGTAAGCGCTTTGAGTTTGCGGTGCAATTGCATACGGCTCATACCCATGGCATCGGCAAAGTCTTCGGCAGAAAAATCGGGTTTGG
>JALVEJ010000306.1 GCA_027031025.1 Flavobacteriales bacterium
TTTTCGGCAGAAGAGTGAAGCTGAAGAACGCAATTTAAAGACTATCTACGGGATAAGAGATATTCCCTCGGACAATGAATTGCGTAAGATTTTGGATGGCATACCTTCAGAAGAACTGCGCGAGGTTTTTGCCCTATTATTTTCCAGGATTAAGCAGGAAGGCCTGCTAAGGGATTGTTACTATTGGAATAAGCATCTGGTTGTAAGTGTAGATGGGGTAGAGCATTTTAGCTCGAAGAAGATTAGTTGCCCTCATTGTCTGCAAAGAACCCACAGGGATGGTTCTCGTTCTAACTATCACAGCATGCTTAGTGCCGCAGTGGTTTGTCCGGGCGAAAAGGAGGTTTTTGTGATAGATGATAAACCTATTGTCAGGCAGGGCGGAGAACAGAAGAATGACTGCGAATTTAATACGGCAAAGCGACTGATCGATAAGCTATAACTGGCTCATAATCAGGAACTTATGGTGCTTATCATGGATGCTTTGTATGTATGTACGCCACTCGTTTGCCACATCGATGAAAACCCGAATTGGCGGTATGTCATAAATGCAAAGGAAAGTTCTCACCGAGCTTTGTTTGAGCAATTTGATCGGCTGAACGAAGAGCATAAAGTACATTGGGAGGATATAAAGACTACGGAAGGCACCTATACTTTTGGATATGTCAATAACCTGTCTTTGAATGACAGTAATCGTGATGTGCTGTGCAACTTTTTGTATTGCATTTGGACGAATAAAAAAGGCGAGGAAAAGATATTCTCCTGGATTACGAATATCACGCTATCCCGAAAGACGATCATGTCCATGATGCGTATGGGGCGAAGCCGCTGGAAAATAGAGAATGAAATTTTCAATACGCTGAAGAATCAGGACTACAACTTTTCACACAATTTTAGACATGGCGAGGAAAATTTGTGTACCAATTTCGCTTATTTGATGATGCTGGCCTTTACTGTGGATCAGGCACAATAGCGGGCCTGCAAATACTTTCAAGCTATTCTGAAGCACCTGAAAACCAAGCTCAAGCTATGGGAGGCAGTTAAGGCAGTCTTCAAAATAGTCCCTTGTGAAGCATGACTGAGCTCTATGGTAAGATTTGCAAAATGTACCAGATTCAGGTTAATTCCGGGTAAAGTGAGAATTGCTGGTGAAAATCCGTGTTTTGTTGTTTACAGCCAAATAAGTAGCTCTTGTGAAATCTAAAAAACAGCCTATCTTTGCTTGGCCAAAAGTCAAGATGACGAGATGCCAAAGTTGCTTCAGGCGCATGTAGAAAAACTGTCAAGCAATGAAAAAAATCTCCAAAAAAATACAAGACCGGATAACTTCCATAGGTAAGCTGGAAAAAGCAAAATGGCTTGAAAACTATGTGAAGCACAATGTAAAGTCGAAAGGTGTTGGTATTCCTGAAATTCGAAGGATCATTGTCGAAGTAAATGAGGAGGATAAACTGACGGAGCGGGCCGTGTCAGAGCAAGTAGAGCTCCTGAATGACTTGATGAGTCAGGATTATACAGAGGATAAGCTTGCTGCGATTCTTTATCTGCAACTTTTCTGGCGCGGGAAATATGAACGTGAAACAATTGATCAGATCTCCAGCTGGTTT
>JALVEJ010000307.1 GCA_027031025.1 Flavobacteriales bacterium
TCTACTAAGATAAGCGAAGGCGGAAAGAAGATAATTGCGATTGATGACAGATTCCGTCAAGGCATTTATTATATCAAATTATTGCAAAATAATGAAGTTGATACAAAGAAGTTTTTCATAATAGATAACTAATTGTTTATAGAGATTCGTAGTAATCACTTAACAAGCCTTTTCGGGTATTACTAAATCCGGAAGGGCTTTTTATTTGTGTATTTTTGCCGACATTATACAGTGAGCACAATAAAAAAATTTGCAAGTTTGTCAAATTTTGATTACTTTTGTATTAGTGAGGTATTCAAGAGCCCATTTCATTTTTTTGTGTTGCAGGTTGATTCTCCCTAACTTGCCCCCAACACTTTGGGGAGAAGCCAGAGGCTAAGTAGTGAAAAAAACGAAAAAATGAAATACACATTGGCATTCAATTGGTGTCGGCACAAAAAAGAGTAAAAATTCCTATAGTCAAAAGAAGCATGGTGAATTTTACTATTATACATACAACCATTATAAACACTATAAAAACTTAAATTATGAAAAGGACTATTTTAATTTCGGCATTATTATTAATCGCTGTACTGGGCAATGCAGCTGATATAACATGGGATGGCGATGCAGGAGATAATCTATGGCAGACAGCCGCAAATTGGTCGGGAGATCAAGTGCCGGGCACCGGTGATGTAGCTATTTTCAATGGCATAACCGTTGCAGTAAGTGGTACTCCTCCAACATCCATTCAACAACTAAAAATATTAGGAGGTGCTGATGTTACATTGAACCTTAACTTGTCAATAGATGATGCTACTGATAACAAACATTGTGTTAATTTACAATCAAATTCCGGAGCAAGTAAATTAACAATAGGTAATGGATATACACTCAACTTATCTCCGGCAGGCAAAAATGGAATGAATCTCAAAACAGGGACAGCACCTGTAGTAACAAATAATGGCACAATCAACATAAATTCTCCGGATTATGGTATATATATACACGAGGGGAATTTTACAAATAATGGTAATATTACGATTACAAGTGCAACTAAGAAATGTATTTCAGTTGCTAACGGAAATAGCTTTACAAATAATGGAACAATGGATGTCTCAGGTGGCGGTAATTCAAGAGCTATTTTAATTTCCGGAACTTTTAGTAACCAAAAAGGAGCTTCTATCGAATTAAATAATTCGCAGATTCGAGTCAGTAGTAATGGAACTCTAACTAATAATGGATTGCTTAAATCAAACTTAGCATTGGGATTGAATCTTGTTTCCGGCGGTACTGCGACTAATAACGGCTTTTATGACTGGACTACCGACAATTTCAGTGAACAACACGGACTCTCTCTTACAGATGGTAACGGTGAGGTTACAGCCTCGGGATGTGTTGTCGATATCGCAGAAGTTAATTATCATTGGGATGAGGACGATCCTATTACTATGACCTTTCCGGGATGGGATGCAGCGGCAGATGGTACATTTACCATAGGTACAAAAGAAGTGAAAAACTATCCTCCGACTGTAATAACTGACGAATATGGAACTGATGTACAAATAAAAATAAGAGATCTTTGTATTACCGCTATCCCAATCGAACTCTTGGAATTTAAAGCTA
>JALVEJ010000308.1 GCA_027031025.1 Flavobacteriales bacterium
GGAAAAACTCAATCTCTTTCCCGACTTAATAAAAAATCATCCCGACATAACCGGTTTGAATGTTACGATACCTTACAAGGAAAAAATTTTGAAATTTGTCGATGAAGTTTCGCCGGAAGTAGAAGCTGTTGGGGCGGCAAATACGTTGTTAATTCATCCTTCTGCCAAAAAAATAACTGCTTATAATACAGATATTTATGGATTTAAACAAAGTTTGTTGGCTTATTTAAATCCCGAACATCGCAAAGCTTTGATTCTAGGAACCGGCGGCGCCGCAAAAGCCGTAGCTTATGCTTTACTGCAACTGGGAATTGTTGCGACAATGGTGTCGCGTCAACCCAAATCGAGCGCACAATTAGCTTACCACGATTTAGATGAAAACCTTGTCAAATCACATTTGTTGGTTATCAATACGACACCTTTGGGGCAATTTCCCAATATTGAAAAAAGCCCCGAATTTCCTTACAATTTTATAACAAATAGGCATTTATTTTGCGATTTGATTTATAATCCGGCCGAAACACGCTTTTTGAAACAAGCACGAAAAATGGGCGCAAAAACTTGTAACGGACTGAAAATGTTGTATTTGCAAGCGGAAAAAGCTTGGCAAATTTGGACAGGACAAAGCGGCTCATAATTCAAAAAAAATTGTTAAATTTCGCTTCTAAAAATTAACCGGTAAATTTACTATTATGGTAGAAGAAAGAGACGAAAACCTGCAGCCAGCAGATGGAATGAACGAGTCCGCGGAAACTCCAAACAATTCCGATCAAAACAATCCGATTGATGAACAAGCATCAACTGAGGATGCCGTTGAAAAAAACGAAGATGAACATGTCAAATTATTATCCGAAAAATCAGTTGAGGAAGTCGTGGATGAAATTGAACAACAAGTAGCTTCCGAGTCAGAAGAAGATAAAGCTGCGGAAGAGACACAAACCGAGCAGGAACATATACCTTTGTTGTCTTACAACGACTTTGACCTTCCCGCTTTGCTCAACGAAGCTAAAACTTTACTGGAACGTCATCCGGTACAAAAAATCAAAAAACATTTTGACGAAATTAAAACCGCATTTGAGAACAAACTTGACGAATTGACGCAAGCCTATAAAGAAGCCCATCCCGATGCGGATGAAGTGGATTTGAAGATACCTGAAATCAAAGAATTAAAATTTGTTCTCAAAGATTATAAAACCAAACTAAACGCTTATCGCAAAGAGATACAAGAGCGGTTGGAAGCCAATTTAAAAAAACGGGAAGCTTTAATAGAAGCGTTAAAAAATTTAATTGATTCTACCGAATATACATTTGAAGAACGTCTCAAAAAATTTAAAGAAATACAAAAACAATGGCGTACTGCCGGTAGTATTCCGCGTGCCAAATATACTGATATATGGCAAACTTTTAAACACCACGAAGAGCGTTTCTACGATTTGCTCGATTTAGACCGCGGCTATCGCGATAAGGTTTTTCAAGAAAACTTAGCGCAAAAACAAGCCATTATTGAAGAAGCTAAAAAGTTATTAGATGAAGACGATGTACACCGTGCTTTTAAAGAACTGCAAAGATTGCATAAGAAATGGAAGGAAGAAACCGGTCCGGTCGCACGAGAATATCGTGAAAAAATTTGGGAAGAATTTAAGGCCGTTACCAAGCAAATTCATGATAAAAGACGTGATTTTTATAAAAAATTGAAAGAAGAGTTTGCCGAAAATTTGGTCAAAAAACAAGAAATTATTGAAAAACTCAAAGAATTAACGGCGGAAATTCCCGAAACGCATAAGGAATGGCAACAAAAAATCAAGGAAGTGGAAGCCTTGCGTGAGCAATTTTACCAATTAGGATTCGTGCCGAAGAAAAACCGTGAAGAAATTTGGGAAGCTTTCAAGTCGACTATCAAAGCTTTTAATAAACACAAAAACAATTTCTACAAGTCTTTAAAAGAACTCCAAAAAGAAAACTTGGACAAGAAAATGGCATTGATCAAGATAGCCGAAGAACTGAAAGACAGCGAAGACTGGGAAACAGCTACCCAAAAATTCAAAGACATACAAGAAGAGTGGAAAAAAATTGGTCATGTGCCTCGTAAATATTCCGAAAAAATCTGGCAACAATTCCGCGAAGCATGTAACCATTATTTTGATCGCTATTATGCGCATAAACGGTCTGAAAAAAGTGAAGAATATGGTAATTTTATTAAGAAAAAAGAATATTTGAACAAACTGAAAGAACAATTTAAAGATGCCGATAATGAAGCCGGTTATACTATTGATGATATCAAAAAAATAATTGCCGAATGGAAAACATTGGGCTATGTGCCGGACAATAAACACTATATTAATGTCAAATTCAACAAGTTTATCAATTCATTATATGATAAGTTGCAAATTGATAAGCGTGAATTGTCCTTCTTGAAATTTAAAAATACCGTTGACCAATATTATGATGAGGAAAACTATCGAAAGTTAGATTCTGAAAAACGTTATGTAAAACAAAAAATAGAAAGTATTTTAAAAGAAATAGAACAGCTGGAAAACAATATGATGTTTATCAAATCTGATGATGATAACAATCCTTTTAAAAAGGAAGTAGAAAAGAATTTGACTAAAAATAAGGAAATACTGGAATTTTGGAAGAAAAAATTACAATATTTGGAATCCTTGGAATATTAATATTAATGTATAAAGTGACACATTATTTTAGTTTTTTACTGATATTTTTAAGCTTGGGATGGAGCTACGGACAAGATTTGGATATTTATAAACATCAAAAAAATTCCAACTTTGAAATTCCTGATATCCCCAAAGAGATGACCTATAAAGAATTTAAAATCCTAAGCACCGATTTGCGTATGCAAGATATGGTCATAGCCGCTATTTTACCCGGTCATGTGCATTTTAAAATAGGTGAAAAGAAAACCGGTTATTATATTTTAGGGGCTCGCTCGTTAGGGTATTTGGGGTTGATCTATTTGTCGGCGGTTGATAAATCTTGGTCAAAAATTATTTTATTGGATAATATCGGTTTGGATCAAAGCATATCAACCGGTGATATCATCGTGACATACGGCTCTTTGATGTTAATATTGGGCAGTTATTTATACGATTGGATACATGGGAAATATGTTTTAGATGACAAACAGAACCGTATCCGGTATAAATATGCACAAAAAAAACTCCAATTAAGTTTTAATCTTATCCGTTCTGCACGATTTCAATATCCCGCAGTGGGTTTAATATACAATTTTTAACATAATATGACAATAAAAGGCTAAAAAAATTTGAAATTACATCGTAAAAAATTATCTTTGCCCGTCAAAATAATAACGAATTGAAAAAAACAGAAGAGCATGCGAAATAAAGGACTTGTAATAGTATTTGCTACTATTTTAGGATTGATAAGTATTTATACATTATCGTTTACATTTAAAAGTAATCAAATCAGAAAGGCAGCCAAGGCTTATGCAAAGGGTGATTATATAAAGGAAAAACATTATTTGGATTCCTTGTCTAATAAACCGGTTTTCAGCATATTAGGCTCCGATTTTACTTATAATGATATCAAAAACCGTGAAATGAATCTCGGTCTTGATTTGCGTGGCGGAATCAATGTTATTTTGCAAGTTTCGGTTAAAGATATCTTGAAAAACTTAGCCAACAATACTAAAAATCCGGTTTTTAACCAAGCGCTTGAAGAAGCCGGCGAAATGCAAAAAAGCAGTAACAAACCTTATATAGATTTGTTCTTTGAAGCTTTTGATAAAATAAATAGCCAATCCGACCATCCTGTTAAGTTGAGTTCACCCGAGATTTTCGGCAACCGCGATTTATCCGATGAGGTCAAATTTAATATGTCTGACGATGAAGTCAAAAAAATCATTCGTAAAAAAGTCGATGATGCCATGGTCAGTGCCTTTGAAGTATTACGTAAAAGGATTGACAAATTCGGAGTAACCCAACCCAATATCCAACGTTTGGGAAAATCCGGACGAATTTTGGTCGAATTAGCCGGAGCCAAAGATATTGAACGGGTCAAAAAACTCTTGCAAAGTACGGCGCAATTGGAGTTTTGGCATGCTTATAACGCACAAGACGTCATGCCGTATTTGCAACAATTGGATCAATACTATGCCAGAAATCAACAAGTTAAAAAAGATACTACAAACAAAGATGTCGATACCTTATTGGTTGATGACCAACAAAAAGAAACTTTGTTTAAATATTTAACGCCCGGAAGTTTTTCAAGAGTTGGTATTGTAAAAATTAAAGATAAAGATAAAGTTGAAAAATTGCTCAACAGCTCTGAGGCTAAGAAATTATTACCTCAAGAACTGAAAAACATCAAATTTTTATGGGGTAAACCCGAGAAAAAAAGTGATATTGTTTATTTGTATGCTATCAAAGGTAACAGAGACAATATCCCGCCTATCAGCGGTGATGTGATTGTCGATGCCCAATCATCTTACGACCAATTTGGTAATCCGGCTGTAACCATGCAAATGAATGGTGCCGGTGCCAAAAAGTGGAAAGAAATGACCACGCAAGCCTTTAATGACAAAACCGGCATCGCTATTGTGTTAGACAATATTGTTTATTCGGCTCCGGGCGTTCACAATGGTCCAATTACCGGTGGACGGTCGGAAATTACTGGAGATTTTAGCTTAGCAGAAGCCAAAGATTTAGCCAATGTGTTGCGTGCCGGAAAATTACCTGCCAAAGCAGATATTGTGCAATCGGAAATTGTAGGTCCGTCTCTCGGACATAAAGCTATCGAAGGCGGTAAGTTGTCCTTTATTTTTGCTTTCTTATTGATTTTTATTTGGATGTTCGGTTACTACGGCAAAGCCGGTTTGTTTTCTGATATTGCCTTGGTATTAAACATTTTATTCATTTTCGGTATTTTGGCTAGTTTAAATGCCGTTTTAACCTTACCCGGCTTGGCAGGTATCGTCTTGACCATAGGTATGGCAGTTGATGCCAATGTGTTGATATTTGAACGGGTTCGTGAAGAAATGCGTCGTGGCAAGTCCTTGCGTGATGCTGTCGATGATGGATTTAGCAATGCTTTATCATCTATTATAGATGCTAATATTACGACGGCTTTAACCGGTTTGATTCTATTATTCTTCGGAACCGGTCCTATTAAAGGTTTCGCGACTACTTTGTTAATTGGTATTGGAACCTCACTGTTCACGGCTATTTTTATCACCAGATTATTGATTGAATGGTATTTGGGTAAAGGTAAAAGTTTAACTTTTGATACTAAATTATCAAGAAATTTATTTACCAATGTCCGCTTCGATTTCTTAGGCAAAAGAAAATTGGCTTATACCATTTCAAGTGTAGTTATTTTAATCGGTTTGATTTCCATATTCACTAACGGCTTAAACCCGGGTGTGGATTTTGTAGGAGGACGCACATATATCGTGGCTTTTGATAAAAATATCAATGTGGAAGAAGCCCGCCAGTCCTTAGCTGATAAGTTTGTAGATGAAAAGGGTAATAAGTTTGCCCCTGATGTTAAAAAATACGGTGGTGATAACCAATTAAAAATCACCACCAAATTCTTAATTGATAAGGAAGGTGAACAAGTTGATAATGAGGTTCAAAAACGTTTGTATGAAGGTTTAAAACCTTTCTTCCCCAAAGGCTACACTTATGATGATTTTATCAGTAGCGATGATAAAAAGACAATCGGTCGTATGCAATCTATCAAAGTTGGTCCCACCATTGCCGACGATATCAAAAAAGGTTCGGTTTATGCGGTCTTAGGCTCTTTGTTTGTCGTCTTTTTATACATCTTGTTCCGCTTTAAAAAATGGCAATTCAGTGCCGGTGCCGTTCTTGCCGTATTCCATGATGTATTAGTGGTGTTAGGTATTTTCTCATTGACTTGGCGTTTTGCACCTTTCAATATGGAGATTGACCAAGCTTTTATTGCTGCTATTTTGACGGTAATCGGGTATTCTTTGAACGATACGGTGGTTATCTTTGACCGTATTCGTGAATATATGAAAGAACACCCGCGTTGGCCCTTAGCTAAAAAAATTAATGAAGCTTTGGATAGCACCCTTTCCAGAACACTGAATACGTCATTAACCACTTTGATTACGCTGATAGCCATCTTTATTTTTGGTGGTGAAAGCATCAGAGGTTTTGTATTTGCTTTAATCATTGGGGTTGTTGTCGGTACTTATTCCTCTCTTTTCGTAGCCACACCAATTATGTATGATTTGGCTAAAAAAGAAGAAGACAAGAAAAAGAAATAATTTTTATTGAAATATATATGACCAAAAAAAGCCGCTCAATAATGAGTGGCTTTTTTGTTTTAAGTTAAACATAACTATTATTCTTTGTTTTCCAACATAGGAACAAACCGGAATAAACCGTGTTTGGTTTGATTGATGTTTCCTTGCTGGTCTTTGGTTAATAAAATCATCTCTTGAGTTGCTTCTCCAACCGGAATAACCATTCTGCCGCCGGGTTTAAGCTGTTCTATCAAATCCTGTGGAATATATGGTGCTGCTGCCGTTACTATAATTTTATCAAAAGGCGCATACAAAGCTAAGCCTTTATAACCGTCACCATATCCGGTATATTTTAGGCGGATACCAATTTTTTCAAAATTTTGTTTGGCTTTCAAATATAATTCTTTGATACGTTCTATAGTATAGACCTTAGCACCTAATGTGTGTAAAATAGCCGCTTGATAGCCCGAACCGGTGCCTATTTCCAAAACTTTATCGCCG
>JALVEJ010000309.1 GCA_027031025.1 Flavobacteriales bacterium
CATCAATTTGGCAACCGTGGTATCTTCAAAACTTTCGTGTTCCATCACATGGCACCAATGACAAGCCGCATATCCAATGCTGATTATCAATAGTTTATTCGTTTTTTTTGCCTCTTCGAGCGCTTTGTCTCCCCATGGCTGCCAACGCACCGGATTGTGCGCATGTTGTAGCAGATACGGACTACTTTCGTGAATTAAAGCATTGGTATATTCGTGTTGTTTGGGCGTTTTCATACTTGATTGTTTTTGAGTTTGACAGCTGAAAATAATCAACAAACTGACTAAAACGATTATTTTTTTCATTAATACCGGATTTAACACATCAAAATTAAAGATAAAAAACGGAATTGTTTTCAAAAAAATGATAGAAAAAGTTTATAACCTAAAACGGTATTATTAAAGCTGGAATTATATTTAAAGTTATATATTGTTGTTTGCATTTTTCCGCTCATTATTAGAGAATTAGAGAAAATAACGAAAGTGCGACAATTCCTTGTGTCTTCATTTTCTATAAATTAAAAGAAGAATAAAAGCAAAATATTTAAAAAAATAATTAATTCGTGTAACATTTTTCCTAATTATTCGTATTTTTAACAACTAATCTTTTAAACTTAAACTTATGATTGCAACCCCTATCTTAATCTTTCTATTAATCATCCTGTTAGCCTCTGGTTTGTTTATTGTTAAACAACAAACAGCCGTAATAGTTGAACGCTTGGGAAAATTTCATTCGGTTCGCTATGCCGGATTAAATTTTAAAATCCCGCTGATTGATACCAAGTCACGCCCAATTAATTTGCGGATTCAACAACTGGATGTGATTGTCGAAACCAAAACCAAAGACGATGTTTTTGTGCACTTAAAAGTATCGACGCAATTCCAAATTCCAAAAGACCGGGTCAAAGATGCCTATTACAAATTGGAAGACCCATCAGCGCAAATCACTTCTTATATTTTTGATGTTGTTAGGGCGGAAGTTCCCAAAATGCGACTTGATGATGTTTTTGAACGCAAAGACGATATTGCCATCGCCATCAAAACAGAACTGAATGATGCTATGATGGAATATGGTTATAATATTATCAAAACGTTGGTTACCGATATAGACCCCGATGCCCAAGTAAAAGCTGCCATGAATCGCATTAATGCTGCCGAGCGTGAAAAGGTAGCAGCACAATATGAAGGTGATGCCCAACGTATTTTAATCGTTGAACGGGCTAAAGCCGAAGCCGAAAGTAAACGGCTTCAAGGTAAGGGTATTGCCGACCAACGACGGGAAATTGCCCGAGGATTGGAAGAATCGGTTGATGTTTTGAATCGTGCCGGCATCAATCCGCAAGAAGCTTCGGCTTTGATTGTCATTACTCAGCATTACGACACTTTGCAAGCCATTGGTCAGGATACAAAATCCAATTTAATCTTGTTACCCAACAATCCGAATGCTGCCAGTGAAATGCTAAACGATATGGTAGTTTCGTTGGTTGCCGCCAATAAAATCAACAATGCCGATAATGAACCACCGGTTCAAAAAGAATCTTAATAATAATGTATATTCAATTTAAAAAGCGCCCGGTAACAGGCGCTTTTTTTGTGATTTTTTTTCGAGAAGTTTTATTTTCCCGGACATTCTTTAACCACTTCCGGTTTGATATTCTTGTCGCCATAATTTTTATCAAAAGCCTTAGCAAATTCTTTGGCCAATTTTTGGGCGGTTTTGTCATAAGCTTGTGGATCATCCCATGTATTTTTGGGAAAGAGGATTTCGGACGGCACACCCGGAACTTCTTTGGGAATATTAAGATGAAACAAATCGTCATAAACATACTCCACATCTTTGAGTTTACCTTCCAAAGCCGCATCAACCATTTTGCGGGTAAAAGCTAATTTCATGCGTTTGCCTACACCATAAGGTCCACCTGTCCAACCGGTATTGATGAGATATACATCCGTTTGATGTTTTTGCATCTTTTTGCCGAGCATGTCGGCATAAATATCAGGATTCAACGGCATAAAGGGTTGTCCGAAAAAGCGTGAAAACGTGGCTTGAGGTTCAGTTACACCTGTTTCGGTTCCGGCAAGTTTTGAAGTATAGCCCATTAAGAACCATAACATGGCTTGGTTGGGGTCTAGTTTTGAAATAGGTGGTAACACGCCATAAGCATCGGCAGTTAAGAACAAAATGGTACTCGGATGCCCTGATTTTGATGATTTTTTGATGTTTTTCAAATATTTTAACGGATAAGAAGCGCGCGAATTAGGTGTCAATCGTGTATCAAAAAAGTCAAATTTGCCATTGGGGTAAACCATAGCGTTTTCAACTATGGAGCCGTGTTTGGTATATTTGTCTTTGTGCATAACGGCATCGTAAATATCCGGTTCGCTTTCGGCAGTAATATCAATCATTTTGGCATAACATCCGTTTTCAAAATTCGCTACGCCTTTTTTGCTCCACCCATGTTCGTCATCACCTAGTAAACGACGTTTAGGATCGGCAGACAAAGTGGTTTTTCCGGTGCCGGATAATCCGAGTAATAACGCGGCATCGCCGTTTTCTCCTTCGTTGGCAGAACAGTGTAAAGGTAAAACTTTGTGGAATGGCAGCAAATAATTCATAGTCGTGAACAACATTTTTTTCATACTGCCCATATAGGCCGACCCGATAATGACACCGATACGATTATCAAAATCGGTGGCAACAGCCATATTTGTGGTTTTACCGTTTTCCAGTTTGCGTAAAAGCCCTTCATATTTCTCAGATTGCAGTTTTTCATAAGGCACATGTAAGAGTAAAAATTCCTGATTGGCAAAAATACTTTTGTCTATTTTTTTAGGAACAGGCCGAAACATATTATCGGTAAACAATGCCGCCAATGCATGTGTAGTTAAAGTTTTAACCGGTAAAGCATAATTAACATCGGCACCGATAACACGGTCCGTTTGATATAAATGTGGCGATTGACCCAAATATTGCAAAGCGTCTTCAACCAACATATCAAAGGTTTTTTCGTCAATTGGCAAATTGTTGGGCGACGACCAATCAATATGTTTGGCATTGGATTCCGTTTTGACGATTACAGTATCCTTTGGGCTGCGACCTGTTGATTCTTTTGGGGTCCAAGTGGCTAAGGCACCGCTTTCGGAAACTAAAGCTTCGTGGTTTTTTACGGCAGCTTTAATCATTTCTGAACGCTTCGGATTATTCACTATATCCTTGCGATGTTTTTTAATGAAATCTTTAATTTTTTTACGGTTATTCATAAGTCATTTTTTTGGAATGTAAATTTAATATAAATTTTTAACTCTAAAAATCTGCAATTGCAGCTTAGTTTTCACAACATCTGTATCTTGTATAAATTGGTGCAAATTAATTATAATTGTTTACTTTTGAAGTCCTGTTTAAAAAACACAAAAAGGTTATAATAAAAAATAAGAACATGAAAAAAATATTATTAATAGGTGCCGGTAAATCAACCTCATCGTTGATGGCATATTTAAAACAACATGCCGATGCTGAAAATTTACAAGTAACTATAGTTGATAAAGATTTGTCATTGGCGCAAAAAATAGTCGGAGATAATGAACATTTCACACTCAAAACCCTCAATATTTTTGATGACGTAATTCGTGGCGAATTGATTGCCAATACCGATTTGGTTATTTCCATGTTGCCGGCGCGTTTTCATATGCAAGTGGCCCTCGATGCGGTCAAATACGGTAAACACATGGTAACCGCTTCGTATATCAGTGATGAATTGAAAGCGCTCAATGACCAAGTTGTTGCCAAAAATTTGGTGTTTATGAACGAGATTGGTTTAGACCCGGGGATTGACCATATGAGCGCTATGCGGATTATTGACAGAATCAAACAAAACGGCGGGCAAATGAAATTGTTTGAATCTTTTACCGGTGGATTGGTCGCGCCCGAAAGCGATGATAATCTGTGGCATTATAAGTTTACTTGGAATCCGCGCAATGTGGTCGTTGCCGGACAGGGTGGTGTGGCAAAATTTTTACATGCCGGACAATTTAAATACATTCCCTATCAGAAACTATTTAGACGAACCGAATTTTTAGATATAGACGGTTACGGACGTTTTGAGGCTTACCCAAATCGAGATTCATTGAAATATCAATCGGTTTACGGTTTGGAAGATGTCACAACCTTATATCGCGGCACTATCAGACGGGTTGGCTTTTCAAGGGCGTGGAATATTTTTGTGCAACTCGGGATGACTGACGATACTTATACCATGGAGAACTCAGAAAACATGACCAAGCGTGATTTTATCAACAGTTTCTTACCATTTAGCCCTTCTGATTCCGTAGAGTTGAAACTACGGCAATATATGAAAATAGATCAAGATGATGAATTGTGGCTAAAATTGGAAGAATTGGATTTGTTTGATGGCAAAACTAAAATCGGGTTAAAAAATGCGACGCCGGCGCAAATATTGCAAAAAATATTAGAGGACAAATGGACGCTCAAACCGGATGATAAAGACATGATTGTCATGTATCATAAATTTGGTTATAAAAAAGGAGATAAATTTAAACAAATAGATTCGCAATTAGTGGTTAAGGGTGAAGACCAAACCTATACGGCTATGGCCAAAACCGTGGGATTGCCGGTGGCGATTGCAGCTCTTAAAATATTAAAAGGTGAGATTAAAACCCCCGGTGTGCAGTTGCCCATTATCAAAGAAGTTTACGAGCCTATTTTGCAAGAATTGGAACAATACGGTATTGTTTTTAAAGATAAAGAAGTTCCGTTTCAATGTTACAACCCGAATAAAGTAGCGGGGTAGTAATTAATTGATAAAATGATGAATTGATGAATTGATAATTTTTTTATAAAAAAATGTAAGTCAGTATTTTACAATTCAATAATATGTATTATATTTGCACGCATTTTAAAAAGAAAAGAATAACATTAAATATAAGATTATGACAAAAGCAGAAATTGTAGCCAAAATTGCTGATAAGACAGGATTGGACAAGAAAGATGTCTTAACAGTAGTGGAACGTTTCATGGACGAAGTTAAGGACAGTTTAGCTTCCGGTGAAAACGTATATTTAAGAGGCTTTGGAAGCTTTATTAACAAGTATCGAGCTGAAAAAATCGGTAGAAATATTTCAAAAAATACTTCTATCAAAATTCCGGCTCATTACATTCCGGCTTTCAAACCCAGTAAAACTTTTGTAAACAAAGTAAAAGATAACGTAAAACCTTAAGAATTATGCCAAGCGGAAAGAAAAGAAAAAGAAAAAAAATTGCCACTCACAAACGTAAAAAAAGAAGTAGAGCTAATAGACACAAAAAGAAAAAGTAGGTTAACCTACTTTTTCTTTTAAAAACGATTGTAATCGTATAATCGATCATTGACATACTAACCGCAGACCAATGTCTGCTTAAAATACAGAAGGAATGGATACAGAATTAATTATTCGGTCTAGCCCTTCCGCTATTGATTTTGCTTTATTGAAAGACGGCAAACTCACTGAACTTCATAAAGAAGAAACCTCTAACAAATTTAATGTTGGCGATGTTTATATGGGCAAAATTAACAAAGTTATTCCCGGCTTGAATGCCGCTTTTGTTAACGTAGGCGCCCAAAAAGACGGATTTTTACACTATCATGATTTAGGTCCGCAAATCAAATCGCTCGTTAAATATACCAAACAAATTCAATCGGGAAAATTAAAAGACTATTCTCTCAAAAATTTTAAAACAGAGACCGATATTGACAAATCAGGTAATATCAAAGATGTTTTAAAAGCCAAACAAAGCGTCTTGGTTCAAATACTCAAAGAACCCATTTCAACCAAAGGACCACGATTGACATCAGAAATATCATTAGCCGGTCGCTACCTGATTTTAGTCCCGTTTTATGATAAGGTTTCCGTCTCGCAAAAAATTGCCGATGAAGCAGAAAGAAATCGCCTTAAGCGACTGGTTCAAAGTATCAAACCGAAAAATTTCGGTGTGATTATCAGAACCGCCGCTAATGAAAAAAAAGTAGCGGATTTGGATAAAGACTTACAAAACCTACTCAATAAATGGCAGGTTTTGTCACAAAAAATTCAAAATGCCCACCCACCGCAACGTATTTACGGTGAAGATAACCGGGTAACTACCATGTTGCGTGATATTCTTAATGATTCATTTACCAAAATTGTCGTAGATGATGAAATGTTATATCTCGAAATTTTGGATTTTATCAAGCAAATTGCTCCTAATTTGGAATCAATAGTTAAGCTACACGATTCGTCCACACCGATATTTGAAAAATACGGTATAGAACGCCAAATCAAATCATCATTTGGAAAAAATGTGATGATGGACAAAGGGGCATATTTGATTATTGAACATACCGAAGCCATGCATGTTATTGATGTTAACAGCGGTAATGCTTCGGATAAAACGCAATCGCAAGAGGAAAACTCCTTGCAAGTGAATCTGAAAGCGGCAAGCGAAATAGCCAGACAATTACGCTTGCGCGATATGGGCGGTATTATTGTTATCGATTTTATCGATATGAAAAATGTCGAAAACCGGAAAAAGCTGTATGAACACATGAAAAATGTGATGGCTGATGACCGTGCCAAACATAAAATTTTGCCCTTATCACGCTT
>JALVEJ010000310.1 GCA_027031025.1 Flavobacteriales bacterium
TTCGGAAAACATTTTCTATCGTTTGTAGAGCTTGGAGTCAATTGAAACCATTCCATTGTTCCTGATAGAGCATCAAAGCAGGCATGCCATTTAATACCAGCTGCAGAACCCGATCCTGGGTAGCTTCCTTTTGCTCCATCTCTTAGTGTAATGGTACTTGAGTCAACAATCCAAATAGCAGAGACATTTAATTGTTTTAAAATATTATTACCCATTAATAGCGTTGAACTAAATTGATTCATAAGTTTGGCTACAATACTTTTTAAATAAGCCTTAGTTCTATTTCCTGCTAGGCGTTCCCAAAAAGCACTTCTCTTAATATCTTTATTTAGATTATTTTTCATTTCTCTGCGAATTGATTCTAATGAAGATATCTTTGAATCACCTAAATAAGAAAAGATCAGTGCAGTAATAAACTCTAATGGGCTAATAGGGGTTCTTCCATCTTCTGATGGGAGAATTTCTTTAAAACATTGTTTTAATATTTTGAGACTATTCTTGATCATAGTGGGTTTCCTGTTTTTCATCATTCTTTATTATTTTATGAATTAAACAGGAATCCCATATTTTTTGCAATAAAGTGACTCTAATTTATTGTATTGTATGAATTTAAATCCCGTACACCTATGATTTATGAATACTTATTGGGTTGTATTTTATTGCTTTACCTTTTTTATGAGTCTCCCACACCATCTGCATCGATGTAGTTGTCGATCCACAAGAATAATTTGTAGGCTGTCCATATTGAGGAACACCAAACCATCGGGCAACCAGCTTACCTTTTATTTTTTGATCATACGTACCCGAAAGATAGGGATATCTTTCCCATCCAGCTTGTGCGGCACTCATTGAGAGTGAAGATATTGCAATAATTGATAAAACGGTTTTCTTAATCATGTTACTTTCTCCAAGCCCTATGTTTAAGGAAAAGCCAGACAAAGGCAGGGCATTCCATTGCCTAACGCCCGCTTAAGTTGTCGGGCGATTAAAAATAACTGGACCCAATCATACGATAAAATCAAAAGAAACTACAGAACGTAAAAGAAGCCTCGATTTAGCCCGTCAAATTAAAGCGATTGTTAGAATTTTATTTTTTTGAAAGTCGGACAATATCTTTTTTCAACTTCACATACATAGGATGATTTATTAAACCTTTATTTTTAAAAATATCTGCACCTTTTGTAAGTAATTTAAGAGCTTCTACATTTCTATTTTGCCTTTCTCTTAAGAGACCAAAACCATAATAACGGTATGCCATATCAATATTATTTTTACCAATAAGTTTCTCTCCTAGTTGAATTGATTTAATGTATAACTTCTCTGATTCAGAGTATTTATTTTGTTTGCGATAAATAAATGCAAGGTTGTTATATAGTGATGCAAGAATAGTAGATTCATTAGCTTGAGAACTTTTCACTATAGTAATTGCTTTTTTAGGCATGGTTCAAAAACCGCCCTTTTTAGGTAACACAGGCGCAAGAATACCGTCCTCAATATTGTGAAGAAAAATCAAAAAAACGTAAAAGATAGTAACGCTATTTTAGTGAGTAAT
>JALVEJ010000311.1 GCA_027031025.1 Flavobacteriales bacterium
ATCCTGTTGGAATGCAGAGTTGGTTGATAAAATCTTGTTTATCAAATAGTTCTATACCTTCCTTCTGGGGCAATTGTTGAAAAATCATCGCGTCGTCTGCAATGAATTGTTGCAATCTTTCTCGTCGTTTTTGCCAATTATCGGTATCTGATTGTGAGTAATGTTGCAAGAGCAACGCAATCAAATCGGGGCGCAAATCAATCTGTTCGGTATAGTCCGACGAAGGAATTTTGCGTTTAATCAATTTATCAACATAATAAGGTGATGTAATTCGCAATTGAATTTCGTCTAAACCGGTATTTAATTCAACACAATGATTTTTTATTGGCAATTTTTTTTCAGATTCATCGGGTAAAATCCAACTGACACGGATTTGCTCATCGCTGTCGTTGAGCAAATTATTAAAACAAAATCGAACCTGTTTATTGGTCGGACGTATTAAATAATAACTCGATACAATACCTAAAACAATTAAACCGAAAAATAAGCTTTTGGGTAAAACATGTTTCTTTGTGGAGTTCTGTTGAATATTCTTTGTTGAATTTTGTTGTTTAAAATCCGCCCAATTTTTATAGCCAGCATATGCAGACAACAAATTGAGCATATCAATGCGCGGCAATTTATCCGAAGTATTTTTAAAATAGGTATAAAACCACTTTTCACTGACCCGCCCTTTGACTTTTTGCAACAAATCTTCTTGAAAGCGGGCGATATCATCCCCTTTCCATTGCTTATAATCCGTAGAAGTAGCCGGATTTTCTTTTAAAAATGTCTTTGCAACAGCTTCTTTAAGTCGGTCAAATAATATGTAAGAAACTTCTTTCAAATTGTAATTGCCTACTAATCAATAGTTTATGTATTTACAAAGGTTTTACAATGCCTTTACAAAGCTTATACAAAAATCATTCCGACAATGGTAATAGGTTTGTGTATGATTAGTTACTGATGTCAAAAAATGCAGAGGCAAAGTTGGCTGAGTGGCACGACCAAGGAGTGCTGTATCGAAGCCCCGACATCAAATAACCATATCACCGATTAACCATTTAATTTAAATATATTATGAAACCGAAAAAAAACAAAAAAGCAGATTTAAATCGTTACACCAACACCTTTATGCTGATTGGCTTGGTGGTTAGTTTGTTTGTCGCTTTAATGGCGATTAATATGAAAACCGAAGTGCCCAAAATTGATTTGGATACAATTGAAGTGGCAAAGTCGGATATTGATGAAACCAAAGTCATCAAAATAGAAGAATTAAAACCCAAAATCCAAAAACCCAAGCCAAAGATTTTAAGGGACTTAAAAATAGAAAAAGACGATTCAAAAAAAGCGGAAGATAATATTTTACCGACAGATCCTGATGCTCATAAAATAATTGCTATTGATTCCATTGATACGGAACCTATTGATGAACCCGAAGTTACGGTCAATTGTATATTTGTTGAACGTGTCCCTACATTTCCCGGGTGTAAAGGTAATAATGAACAACTTAAAAAGTGTTTGAACGAAAAAATAGGGCGGTTTGTCAGTAAACATTTCAATGCCGGTATCGCAGAAGATTTGGGTTTGTCGGGTGAGCGCGTGCGCATTTTGACGATGTTTACCATTGACAAAAACGGACAAATTACCGATATCAAAACACGCTCAAAATATCAAGATTTGGAAAAAGAAGCCCGGCGCGTCATCAAAAAATTGCCCAAAATGCAACCCGGCAAACAACGCGGCCGTGCCGTTAATGTCACTTACACATTACCTATGGTGTTTAATGTAGAGTAGGTTGTTTATTGTTTCGTTTATGAAGCGGTATTGCTTTGCAATATTGCTTCATTTTGTTTGTACTTAGACATCAAAATACTGGCGGCAATTACCCCGATAAATGCCACAAAAGCCTCTGAAAACGCCGACCAGTAAACATAAAAATGTTCTGACACAAGTTGTCCTTCGAAGATTGTGTTAAAACTAATTATCAAGTAATAAACCATTCCCAAACCGATAGCCAGTCCGGGATTTTTTCGGACAAATTGCACTGATGCCCGGTAAGACATTCTATAATTTTCCATGGCATAATCCAGTATGGAAAAACCGTAAAAATAAGCAGTAATCAAAATGATTAAAAAATTACCGGTTAAGTGAATTATTTTCATTTCAGGTAAAACATACAAGACTATGGAAACAAAGGCGATTCCCAAATATTGGTAAAACATATTACGCAAACTGATTTTGATCCCCCGAACTATATCTTTTATCAATTGCACCGGCGAAAACCGGTATATTTGCCCCGATAAACGCTTGCCGACTTCTTCGGAAACCAATGAAAAAACAGGAGACAAAATCAAAAGGAGAAAAAAACCGGAAATACTCGCCACGATATTAACGGTCAATAATGTGTATTTCTGAACATTAAAATAAGGAATCAGTCCGGCAACAAGATGAATTAAATAATCAAAAATAACTACCGGAAAAGCAAAAATTATTAATAAAATTATTAGCAGCAGTAGGTATTTATAAAGCCGGAATATAAAAAAATACCGGATGGCAGTTTCATAATGAATTATCCCTTTAATAATATCAGATAACATTTTGCTAATTGAGTCTGGTTATAATGCAAATTTACTAAGAAATGTTTGTTTGAGAGTTCAAAAAAAACGGCAAATTATATTCATAATGTTACGTAGGGCAATAAAAACTATAAGAAGTATAAACTTTAAAGTGTGTAAAAGCCTTAATTTTAAAAACAACCTACTACTGATAATGTTTTAGGTCTTTTGTTAAACCGGTTTGATAAAAAAGTCGTATTTTTAATGCAAAAATATTTTGAACATGACAAATTTTCAAGAAGCTATAAAACAAGGTATTCCTGCAGAACTGCCTACACCAAAACCTTATGAATCGGATATTAACCATGCGCCCCCCAGACGCAATATTTTAACAGATAATGAGAAACGCTTGGCAGTGCGCAATGCTTTAAGGTATTTTCCCAAAAAATGGCATAAAATACTGGCACAAGAGTTTGCCGACGAACTCAATAGCTATGGTCGTATCTATATGTATCGCTTTCGTCCGGATTATGAGATGTATGCCCGCCCGATAGATGAATATCCGGCAAAAAGCAAGCAAGCAGCAGCCATCATGCTGATGATTCAAAACAATTTAGACCCGAAAGTGGCGCAACATCCTCATGAATTGATTACTTATGGAGGCAACGGTGCGGTTTTTCAAAATTGGGCGCAATATTTATTAACCATGAAATATTTGTCGGAAATGACAGAGGAACAAACCTTAGCCATGTATAGCGGTCATCCGATGGGTTTGTTTCCTTCGCATACAGATGCGCCGCGCGTCGTAGTGACCAATGGGATGATGATTCCGAATTATTCATCCTTAGACGATTACGACCGGCACAATGCTTTGGGTAATACCCAATACGGACAAATGACCGCCGGTAGTTATATGTATATCGGACCGCAAGGTATTGTTCATGGCACAACCATTACTATTTTAAATGCCAAGCGTATCATCATCGAACGTTTTGGTAAAAATCCGGATGAACCGGTGTTATTTGTGTCGTCAGGATTGGGCGGTATGAGTGGTGCTCAACCCAAAGCCGGCAACATAGCCGGAGTGGTTTCTGTTATAGCGGAAGTTAACCCTAAGGCTGCTAAAAAACGGTATGCACAAGGTTGGGTTGATGTGTTGATTGACGACTTGGATATTTTAACCAATCGCGTCCGTGAAGCTTTGCAAAATAAAGAGGTTATTTCTTTTGGATATATTGGCAATGTGGTTGAAGTTTGGGAAAAATTTGATCAAGAAAATCTTAAAATTGATTTGGGAAGTGACCAAACTTCGCTACACAATCCGTTTAACGGCGGCTATTATCCGGTTGATTTGAGTTTTGAACAAGCCAATCAAATGATGGCAGCCGAACCTGAAAAATTTAAGGAATATGTTTATAATTCCCTGAGACGACAAGTAGATGCTATCAACAAACATACTGCCAAAGGCACGTATTTCTTTGATTATGGCAATGCCTTCCTATTGGAATCCAGCCGTGCCGGCGCTGACATTATGGCCGGCGACAAATTTCGTTATCCGTCTTATGTCGAAGACATTATGGGTCCTTTCTGTTTTGATTACGGTTTTGGACCGTTCCGTTGGGTATGCACCAGCGGCAAGCCGGAAGATTTGGAAAAGACGGATGAAATTGCCACTCGTGTTTTGGAAGAATTAAAACAGACTGCTCCCAAGCGAATTCAACAACAAATGGCGGATAATATCCAATGGATTCGCGGTGCACAAGAAAACAAATTGGTGGTTGGTAGTCAGGCACGTATATTATATGCCGATGCATGGGGGCGTATCAAAATAGCAGAAGCTTTCAATGAAGCTATTAAAAGCGGAGAAATTTCGGCACCCGTAGTTTTAGGCCGCGACCATCATGATGTGTCGGGAACAGATTCGCCGTTTCGCGAAACTTCCAATATTTACGACGGATCTATGTTTACTGCCGATATGGCGATTCAAAATGTTATAGGCGACAGTTTTCGCGGTGCAACTTGGGTTTCGATACACAATGGTGGCGGTGTTGGTTGGGGTGCAGTCATTAATGGCGGATTTGGTATGTTACTAGACGGTTCCGCTGATGCCGACAGACGCCTCAAACAAATGTTGTATTGGGATGTCAATAATGGTATAGCTCGTAGAAATTGGGCGCGAAATGATAATGCGATGTTTACCATTAAAAGGGCGATGGCTGAGAATGATTTATTGAAAGTTTATATTCCCGAATTGGTTGATGATGAAATAATTAAGGCGTTGCAAGTTTAGATGTTGAGGAGTTGATGATTTTTTGCTGCTTCATAGTTTATTTATCACTTTGATGATTGCTTATTGCTTCATAATATATTACTGCTTCTAATTTGAGGAATAGAGGAATTGATAAGTAGGTCGCTGAGTGACCCCGACGTTCGTCGGGGCGTAGGAGCAAAATTGTACCGAAGCGCCGGTTCATAGAGTGTCTGGTGCTTTGATTGTGATATAAACATTTTATTTTATCATTACTTTTTTCCATCGTCGAAAAAAGTAATCCTGACGTCCTTCGGGACTCGGACAGCAGATTGTTTTTAATACCGCTTACACATTCAATATAGTCCAATAAATTGTCCTATTTTCATGTAGTAGCGGTATTATACCAAATTATTTTTGGACAATATTTATTTTAGAATTGGTATATCGTCCGTTTCACTCAAATTTTACGGAAAACTTTCGTATGGCGGGGGTAATGACCGCAAACAGCAAGCATTTTTCTCTCACCTTTTTAGGACAAGTCAAAATTTAGTTTTGAAAAGCATATTTACTAATGAAAATTGTCAATTTAGATTTTTGGTATCATTTAAGTTTTGTCTTTTATGTCCTTTTATGATTTTTATGGTTTATTTCTAACTTCTAAAATCTCATTCCTAATATTATCTTTCAACCGCAACGCCACATTAACCAAAGAAATCAACACCGGCACTTCAATCAACGGTCCGATAACACCGGCAAAGGCTTGTGGCGAATTCAATCCGAAAACCGCAATGGCGACGGCTATCGCCAGCTCAAAATTGTTTCCGGTCGCCGTAAAGGCAATCGAAGCGTTTCTCGGATAATCGATTTTAAGCGCTTTCCCGATGAAAAAACTCATAAAAAACATGATGACGAAATACAAGACCAAAGGAATACCGACCTTGACCACGTCCAAAGGAATTTCGACTATCAATTTGCCTTTTAAACTGAACATCAATACAATCGTCGCCAAAAGTGCCCATAAAGTAATAGGTGAAATTTTGGGGATAAACACACGGTTATACCAAGATTTCCCTTTGCTTTTAATCAAAATTACACGACTTAAAATTCCCATCAAAAAAGGAATGCCGAGATAAATCAATACCGAACGGGCAATATCCCAAATGGATAATTCCAGATGAGAGACGGGTGTATCCAACCCGAAATATTTAGGTAACACAATGATAAACAGCCAAGCATAAAAACTATAGGTAAAAATTTGAAAAATACTGTTTAAGGCGACCAAAGCGGCACCATATTCTTTGCTGCCACCTGCCAAGTCATTCCAAACCAACACCATAGCAATACAACGCGCCAAACCAATCAAGATTAAGCCGGTCATATATCCCGGTTGATCTTTCAAAAAAATAATTGCCAGAAAAAACATCAATATGGGTCCTATTATCCAGTTTAAAATCAAGGATAAAGACATCACTTTTTTATCTTTAAAGACTTCGGGAATCAAGCTGTAATCTACCTTTGCCAAAGGCGGATACATCATCAATATTAACCCGATAGCTAACGGAATATTAGTTGTTCCCGATGAAACGGCATTGATTTTTCCGGCAAGGGACGGTACAAAATATCCTAAGCCGACGCCAATCAGCATCGCCAGAAATATCCATAAGGTTAAATAGCGGTCTAGAAATTTGAGTTGTTTTTTCATTTATACATTTTTTTAATTATCCCGTTCAATTCCGTTGCTTTTGCCAAAGTATTACTAATCGTGCCGAACTTGATGATGTTTCTATGCCAGAGCTG
>JALVEJ010000312.1 GCA_027031025.1 Flavobacteriales bacterium
TTATTAGAGATTTGGAAAGTGTTATCAGAAAAAAAGTTAATTCCGACAATTTAGAAATCATTGAACGAAGCAAAGGAAAATATAGATTTGTAACTTTGGATTATATCGAAAACAAGAAAAAAGAAGATTGATTTTATGGATATTACGGCAAAAATAACAGGAATTGAATATAAACCGAAATTGACAAGCGATTTGGCAATGTTTGAATTTGATAGTTTTAATATCAACGAATTACCAGTAAATTGTTTGATTAATTTTAGCGGATTTTCATTTGGATTATCAAAATGGGTTTCGCCTAAAAGAACTCGTTCGTATCCTTATGAAAGAGTTTACAATACGCTTGGAACAGCCAAACGCATTACAGTTATCCCGATTATCAAAGACGAAGGCAAAAAAGGTGACAGAGATTTTATCCAATGGGATACGGTTTCGTTGATGAGCTTGCTTGACGTTTTTGTAGTTTTTGCGTATTACAAAACAGCTGAAAAACATAAAACAAGAGATGACAAAATTACCAATCAACAATTTGATAATGAATTAGTAAAACAAAAAATTGCTGAAATCAAAAATTATCATAGCTCTGCTTTGCATTGGAATTTGAAAGAAATTGAGCAATCATTTCCCGAGTTAATCCAAAAAGTAAAAGCAAGTTACAATGAAATCGGGAAACGATTAAATGTGGCGTTTCACAACGAACAAGGAATTGACCGATTTGCAAATCAATTTATTAACGGTGTAAAGGATTTTATGCAAACATCACGACAAAAAGCACAAGAAGCTCAAAACCGTGAAATGCAAACTATTCAGCCAAAAGAAGCATTATCAACACTTACAAAAGCAACCATAACCATTGAAAATTATCTTGGCGGAAAATACTATTTTACTACTGATGAAATTAGAATAAAAAACGACAAAATATATCTAATTGAAGCCAAACATTCTCGAACTTCTATTTTGCCGAGTATAGGAGATATTAAAGACGGTTTGCTAAAAATGATACTTTACTCGAATTTGAAAAATGTATCGGTAAATGGAAATGAATATTCTGCAATGCCTGTTCTTAAACTCACTTCATCAAAATTGACAAAAGATATTTATCAAACTGATTTTAATATAAATACAGAATTGAATAACAGGCAAAAAGAAATGCTTAAAAAATTATTTGATGAAGCAAATGAAAACAATTTTAAAATAGTAATTGAAAAAGCCAAATAACAATGATAAAAAGTCCGTTAAGATATCCCGGCGGTAAAAGCCGAGCCATAAAATTCATTTCACCTTTAATTCCTGAATTTGATGAATTTAGGGAACCTTTTGTCGGTGGTGGTTCTGTTTTTGTGTATCTCAAACAAAAATTTCCAAATAAAAAATTTTGGATAAATGATATTTATGAAAACTTATTTCATTTTTGGAACCAATCTCAACAAAATCCCGACAAACTGATTGAACAAATACAATATTGGCGTGATAATTCAAATGTCGGTAAAGAATTACATAAATATTTGCTTGAAAATATTGACAATTTTGATGATTTAAAAAAAGCGGCTG
>JALVEJ010000313.1 GCA_027031025.1 Flavobacteriales bacterium
TACCGGAATATTTCCTTTGCTTGTAATACTTTTTGTAATTAATTCTCCTTTTGTTATTCTTACTATCCCCCCCAATTTTTTCTTTACCCATTCGCCGGTAAAACCGGGCAGGCGTTTTTGTCCGGTGAGCAGTTGTTGCATAGCGCCTTTTTTGAGGGCGGTCTTTTTTTGTATCAGCTTGTTGAGCTGTTCTATCAGGGCGTCCATACCGGACAATACACGGGCTATGGCTTGTTGTTCGGGGAGTGGGGGAAGGGGAATGAGAAAATTATTTAAATCTTTGTTTGTTATTTGATTAATTGTAGCTCCAAGATTATTATCAATTTGTCGTTTTATTGTAATAAATTGAAATAAGTAAAAAATGTATTTATTAAATCTACTTCTAAATACACTCATAAAAGCGCCAAATGTGTTTCCTGCTGCTTTTTCATCAATTAATGCGACTTTTCCAATTAATTTTTTGCTTCCATTTCTAACGCAAATCAATAAATCATCATTTTTTAAAATTAAATCTGGACTTATTTTTAAATTTACATATACATTGTCATTATATTCAAGTTTATTATTACCAATGTTTGATGATCTCAATACAAGCTTCCCATATTTTTGAACATCTTCCGGTTTGTAGGTTAATCCAATTAAAGGTTTTCCAACCTCCCCCAACCTCTTCACCTCCCAATCCTCGGGGATAATGCCTATTTCGGTTTGTTTATAGCCGTTTGGTATGTGGTTTTGTGTGGTCATCGGTGCGGTTTTAAATTTCAAATCCCATAAGTTTTAAGTGAGCTTTTACTTTTTGTTCCAATTCGTTTACTTGTTGCTCTATTTCGGGCAAAGGTGTTTCGTAGCGTTCGTAGAGTTCTTTGATACGGTTAAGCATTTGCAGGATGATATCTTCAACTTCGTCGTTGATTTGATTTTTCAGGGTGGCAAACCATTTTTTGTCAATCACCAACCGGCGCACTTCGTCAGGGGTCAATTTGTTGTATTTTTTGAGTAAAGCCAAATCTAATTCCGTCTCTTTGTTTTTGATTTGTTTTTTGAGCCGGCTTTCGGTTTCCAGCCATTGAAGGTATTTTTCCAACACATCAAGTTCTTCGGCAAATGCGCCGGCATTGTTTTTCAATTCCTTGATTTTTGCCTTTAACGCGGCTTTGGTGATTTTACCCTTTTCGTTTTTTACCTCTTCCAGTATGCCGTCATCGCTGGAATAGGTTTCGGTCAGTTCTTCCAGTTGCCGTAAAACATCTTCTTTTTTTGCTTCCAAGTCTTCTATTTCTTGTTTTTCAATAGGAAAATAGGCATCGATGACAATATTTTTGGGGAGTAAATCGCTATTCCAAGATTTTAGTTTACCTTTTTTGTCATAATCTATTTGCGGTTTGGCATTCCAGCCGTTTTCCATTATCAAATACACATCGTCTTTGAGGGTTTCGTCCCAATAGTCCATCAAAATTTGATACACGGCATAGGCATCCATCAAGGGGACACTCTTGTAAGTTTCCAGCAAACTTTCGCTGATGTTTTCAATGAGTTTTTTGGGGCGGGTTTCTTCATTGATGCCTTCCAATACGGGTTTTACCGCTTGTGTCCAGATATCAAACGCCTGTTCCACCTTGTGCTTAAAACCTGAGATTTCCCGGGAATGTTCTACCACGTCCGGCAAATCATCCGGTGGGATGTTGAGCCGGTAATAATTTTTCTTTATGAGTTTAAAAATCCGTTCTTTGAGCCCGGGAAAGACGTTGAGGACGGGCAATTTATCCACATCTCTCGCGGGAATGCCGCCGTGTAAGTGGGCATAAATATCTTGATTGTCTTCTTCCTCTACATTGTCAATATAGCGTGGAATATTGAGGTTAAAATCGTTTTTTTCAATTTCGGCCAATGATACCATACGGGCATAGCCCGGTATTTCTTTAAAGTGGATAAAGGTGTCCACTATTTTGTGTATATCGCGTTCGCGTAAGCGGTTTTTGTTGCCGTCTTTACGAAACCCCTTGGAGGCATCGATGATAAAAATACCTTTACGCGAGGTAGCATTTTCTTTGTCAATGACCAAAATAACCGCCGGAATACCCGTGCCGTAGAACAGGTTGGGCGGCAAACCGATAATGCCTTTGATGTAACCCTTTCGAATGATGTTGCGCCGGATGATGGCTTCGGCATTACCGCGAAATAAAACGCCGTGCGGCAGAATGATGGCGCCTTTACCTTTGGGTTTTAGTGATTTGATGAAATGTAACAGGAAAGCATAATCGCCGTTTTTGGCAGGCGGAATGCCATCGTCAAAGCGATGGTACGGATCGTTTTGCGGATTCACTCCGTCCATCCAGTTTTTTTGTGAAAACGGCGGATTAGCCACAGCGTAGTCAAAGGTTTTCAGTGTGCCGTCGTCGTTTTTAAATTGCGGGTCGGACAAAGTGTTGCCTTGTTTGATTTCGGCGTCGGGCCGGCCATGCAAAATCATATTCATCCGGGCAATATTGGCCACGTCAATATCTTTTTCCTGACCGTAGAGGGCTATTTTTACCGGCGCTTCGGCATCCACTTTCAAGAGTAACGAGCCACTACCACACGCCGGGTCATAGGCGCTTAACTTGGTGCCTTGGGCCTTCTCAATGCCGATAATTTTGGCCATGGTGCGCGAGACCTCGGCAGGGGTATAAAATTGTCCCTTGCTTTTGCCGGCTTCGGTGGCAAATTGTTTCATAAAATACTCATATACATCCCCCAGAATATCATCGCCACCGGCGTGGTTGCCGGAAAAGTCCAGTTGCGGATTCTCAAAAATAGAAACCAACTTGGTGAGCTTGTCCACCTTTTCCTTTCCGGTGCCTAGCTTGGCATCATCGTCAAAATCCACTTTATCAATAACGCCTTTAAGGTCGTTGTCTTCGGCTAATTTATGCAATACTTCATTGATTTTTTCACCGATTTCTTTATGACCTTTGAAGGCTAAAATATCATCAAAACTACCGCCTTCGGGGACGACAAAACCGTCATCATTATAAGGTTTGTCCTTGTATTTATCGGTTACGTATTTCACAAACAAAATTGTCAGCACATAATCTTTATATTGACTGGCATCCATACCGCCGCGCAAGGCATTGGCAGCTTCCCACAGGTGTGTGTAGAGTTGTGTTTTTTTGATGGGCATATATACCTTTAATTTAAATTTAAAAAAATACCAAACCTCTTAAATTAAAGAAAAAAAAGAAGTTTGTAAAAATACAAAAACAAACAATAACTTCAAAAATAAAAAAAATAAAATCAACCCCTTGTTTTTTTAGGGTAAAAGCTGTATTATTGCACTTATTTTTAAAAATACCCCTATGACAAAAGCAAGATTTAACGCCTTAAAAGAGACGTTTAACAGAAAACCCCTCCAAATTGACCCTGTAACAAAACGTTCGGTTATTTTTGGAGAAAAAGTTTTTAACAAAGAAAAGATGCGGAATTATTTATCAAAAACCGCTTTTAAAGCTGTAACCGAAGCTGTTGAAAAAGGCAAAAAAATAGACCGTGAGGTTGCCGAACATGTTGCTGCCGGTATGAAAAACTGGGCTTTGGAAAATGGCGCCACTCATTATACCCATTGGTTTCAACCTTTGACCGGCGCTACCGCCGAAAAACACGATTCGTTTTTTGAGCTTAATCCGGATGGAAGTTATCTGGAAAAATTCAGTGGCAGTCAGTTGGTGCAACAAGAACCGGACGCTTCCAGTTTTCCAAACGGTGGCATCCGTAACACTTTTGAAGCCCGTGGTTATACGGCATGGGATCCGACATCGCCGGCATTCATATACGGCACTACACTCTGTATTCCAACAGTCTTTGTGTCTTACACCGGCGAAGCTTTGGACATCAAAACGCCTTTGTTACGTTCGTTAAATGCTTTGGACAATGCCGCAACAGCCGTTTCCAAATATTTTCACCGTGATGTCAACAAAGTAATGGCAACTTTAGGCTGGGAACAAGAATATTTTTTAGTCGATGCAGCCCTACACCGTTCGCGCCCCGATTTGATTATGACCGGCAGAACCGTAATAGGACATCCGCCGGCACGCGGACAACAATTGGATGATCATTATTTTGGTTCTATTCCGGAACGCGTAATGGCGTTTATGCGTGAACTGGAAATAGAAAGTTTAAAACTCGGTATTCCGGTAAAAACCCGCCATAATGAAGTAGCGCCTAACCAATTTGAACTGGCGCCGGTTTTTGAAGAAGCTAATTTGGCGGTTGACCACAATTCATTGTTGATGGATATTATGAAAAAAATAGCCCGCAAGCACAATTTTGAAGTATTGTTGCATGAAAAACCGTTTGCCGGCATCAACGGATCGGGCAAGCATAACAACTGGTCTATGATGACCAATACCGGAATAAATTTGTTAAGTCCGGGCAAAACGCCGATGAAAAATCTGGAATTTTTAGTGTTTTTTATCAATACCATTAAAGCTGTCAATGATAATGAAGCATTATTGCGCGCTTCAATTGCTTCGGCAGGCAATGATCACCGTCTAGGGGCTAATGAGGCGCCGCCGGCTATAATCTCGGTGTTTATTGGCGAACAATTGACCAAAGTTTTGCAAGAATTGAAAAACGTATCCAATGGCAAATTATCACCTCAAGAAAAAACCGATTTAAAACTGAATGTTGTCGGCAAAATACCTGAAATTTTGTTGGACAATACTGATAGAAACCGCACATCGCCTTTTGCATTTACCGGTAACCGGTTTGAATTTAGAGCGGTAGGCTCGTCTGCTAACACCGGTAACCCGATGACCGTTTTAAATATGATTGTTGCCAAACAATTACGAGATTTTAAGAAGGAGGTAGATGCTATTATCGAAAAAGATAATCTAAAAAAAGATGAAGCCATCTTTAATGTGTTACGAGAATACATCAAGCAATCGGAACGGATTTTATTTGAAGGCGACGGCTATAGCCAAGCTTGGGAAAAGGAAGCGGAAAAACGTGGTTTGAGCAATGCTAAAAATACCCCCGATGCACTAAAAATTTATAAAGATAAAAAAGTTAAAGCGCTTTTTGACGAAATGGGTGTGCTCAACCATCGTGAACTCGAAGCTAAATATGAAGTAGAACTTGAACAATATGTGATGAAAATGATGATTGAAGCCGGTGTTTTGGCAGACTTGACCATGAATCATGTGGTACCGGCAGCTATTAAATACCAACAAGAACTGGTTAAAGTGGTTAAAGGGCTCAAAGATATTGACGAGAAAACATATAAAAAACTAGCCGAAGAACCTCTTAGAATATTAAATGAAGTTTCGGAAAACATTGCAAATGTTTCGGAATTGGTGCGTAAACTGCGCAAAGATTTAGAAAAATTGGAGAAAGATAGTTTGGAAACCCAAGCCGAAAAATTAGCCAAAAAAATTAAACCGGAATTTGATAAAATCCGTCATTATACCGATCGGCTCGAAATGATGATTGACGATGAAATTTGGCCCTTGACCAAGTATCGTGAAATGCTGTTTATCAGATAAAAATATGTCTTAGACTTGTCAGGTTTTAAAAACTTGACAGGTCTTTTTTACACAAACATAGTAAAACCGAGCCACACAAAATAACGGGGCTCGGTTTTATTTGAAACATAAGTTATCATTTCGATTCCTACGAAAGAAGCCTTCATATTTTTTCAATATATTCCAACTAATTTAAAAAAACGTTGTTAATATTTAACTTTCTACAACCTTGTTAATCACATCTATAAAAATATCTTTTAACCGGTGCGTACTAACCGCTTCTTTTAAGGCATCAACCGGTAAAATTTGTTCTTTATCCAAAACATAAGTAGCAGCGGCCAAAGCCGTACTTTTTCGGTTTGCCATTTTGCTAAACGGCACGGCAATTATGTTCGGAAATTCCGATTTTAAGTCTTCGGTGACCAATTTTTCATCAATGTATATTTTGGCATCTTTATGCAACTTATTTTTTACTTTATTTAAGCCGTCTTCTGTTACGATAATAAAATAATCAGGTTTGTCTAATCCGGTATAGTTTATAGGATTATGGTCAAAAATTACTTCTGCTACTGAAAAACCGGTTCCGACAGTTATCGGATATTCGCCTTTCATAGTAGTATCCAATCCAGCATACATACCTGCCATCGCCAAAAAACGGGCAACCGATTGCGCACCACCACCGGCTGAGCCGGCAATCATAATACCTTTTCGGTCTTTTAATACGGCTTCATATTTAGATTCAATTACTTGGGTTTGCTCCAATAAAGAAAGGGTTTGTTGGTCAACAATTTTTGTAGCCGGACGATCATGTTCCAAGATATTTTCCTGTTCAATAACATCCATTAATTCGTTCATGCGTTTCATTCCGTAAGACGGGCACAAACTTGCCGCTTCTACTATTGAAAAACCTTCGGTTTCAATAGCTTTTTTCAAAGTTTCTTTTATTTTATTCGGGGCATTGACCCTCACGGCAAAACGAGCACCGGAGGCATGCGTCAATTGTATTAAATCAAAAGGTGGCACATCTTTTTCAAAATCAATTATTTCCTTAAATTTTTGCGTTGACATACCAC
>JALVEJ010000314.1 GCA_027031025.1 Flavobacteriales bacterium
TTTTTCGTCAGCAAAATCCTCGTTAAACTTTCTCCTCAAATAAGAAACACAATTAACGAGGATTGCTTTAATCTTTAGTCTAGCAATGTTGTAGTTTTTCTCCAGCTCTATCATAGACCTACCCCGGACAAAATAACTGAACAAAATAAACTGCTCCAACTCAGTAAGGTTGCTAATATATTTAAAGAAAGCCTCGCGTATCTCCTCTCTAAACATAGTCTCTAATAAATAATCCTCATTTTCATCAGTAATGTGGTACTGCTCTACATTTTCTGGGGCTGGGACAACATAAGTTGGGCGAGTAGTCTTAGTTGCTTTAGGCTTCCTAACTGTTTTGTGTTTATCTACTGAGTTCTTTGCCACGTAATCTAACATTGCGCCCCTAACTCTCTTGTAGGCGTACCCCATAAAGTAATCATTTTTGCTCTTATCGTATTTCTTTTTTTCTTTGAGATAAGCAAGAACCCCCTCTTGGATTAAATCGTCAAGGGCAATGTAAGCAAACGACCTGACCCATATCTTATACGCCAACCCTTTAATATCATTGTAGTCCTTGCGGGGTATAATAGAATAGAGTTCTTCTTCAGTAGTCATACTCCTCCACCTCCTTCCCATCAATTATATCCAAAAGATTTAGCTCCTCAGAAAGGATAGTAACAACAGATTTAAGAGCAGCATATGGTAAGGCACTCAGAGTGTTTTGGTGTTCTGATGTGAACCCTCCAGTCATTTCCTTTTCCCTGTAAGGTAGCATTTCTTTTGCATGAAAAATAAACGCGTCAATAGCATCTAGTTGATTCTCAATAATCTCAATATTTTCGTCATCCTTACAGTCGTTAGGATTTGCAGCCAGACACACATCCAACTGCCCCAATAAAACCCTAACAGAAGCAGTTGCTAATATAACTTCTGGAACGGGATGCTTCTCTTCCAAGAACTCCAAAACTTTGAAACAACACCGAATGGCCGTTTTAGTTTGCTCAAACATCTGTAACCTCCACAGTAGTTATTTTATTTTTCTTTGTGACATAAATGGCATAATCACCAAAGACCTTTTCAATTTCGTCGTGGTGGGAAATAATAAATACAGCCTTATTTTTCCTCATACCATTAATGACTCCCTTAAGAAAGGATACTCCATCTTCATCTAGAACGCCCAACAACTCATCAAGAACAAGGAAGTTAATAGAAGTTCCTGTAAGCTGCTCAATAGTCTTTAGCGTGGCAAGCAAGATAGTTAATGAGACTCTTGTACGTTCCCCACTAGACAGTTGAGTAAATGTTTTAGTCTTCCCCCCATCAACTATCTTGTAAGATAGCTTACCTTTCTTGACCTCGACATTAACTGAAAAGGAAAAAGAGGAGGACTTTAAAAGCTCCTTAATGTTCCCCTCTAAAAGGATACTGTATTTTGTAAGGTACTCCTCAACAATTGCTCCAGATTTAATAACTACAAGAGCTTGTTTAAGATAAGCTAAAATGTCATTAATATAATCTAAACTTTTATCTATCTCAATAAGCTCCTCTTTGTACATAAC
>JALVEJ010000315.1 GCA_027031025.1 Flavobacteriales bacterium
CCAAGATAGAAAAGCCGTAAAAGTAAGCGGTTATCAATGCAATCAGTATATTGCCGGTGAGGTGAATGATTTTCATTTCGGGTAAAAAATATAAAGCAATGGAAATAATGGCAATACCGAAATATTGATAAAACATATTGCGTAAACTGATTTTAATACCGCGTATGATATCTTTTATCAATTGCGCAAGTGAAAATTTATAATCCTGCCCGGACAAACGTTTTCCAACTTCTTCGGAGACTAACGAGAAAACAGGAGATAATATCAACAACAATAAAAAGCCGGAAAAACTCGCCACAATATTGACAGTCAATATAGTGTATTTCTGAACATTGAAGTAGGGAATTAAACCGGCAATAAAGTTAATCAATAAATCGAAAATGATAACCGGAAAAGCAAAAAGTATCAGTAAAATCAGTAGTAGTATCAGGTATTTATATAACCGGAATTTAAAAATGTATCCGGTGGCCATACCGTAATATTTTATACTTTTTATGACATCTTGCCACATTGTTTAATTATTCATCCTTATTATTAAAAATATCAATAATCATTTTGGCTTGTGATTCATCAATTTTTTTAATGTGTTTTAAAGCTTTGACAATACTGTTGACATTGACATCGTCACCTTTGAGCATACCTATCAAAAAATTGTAATCTTTATCTTTTCCTAAAAAAATCACTTCATCGATTTTTTCGGGTTCTCCTTGGTATGAAAAGACAACTTCATATCCTTTATTGTTGATTTTTGTCAAAGTTTTGTAATGTTTGCTTTTAATGATATTTGCCGCTTTTTTATATTCAGCTTGTTTTTTATTGCGGTCAAAATCATTTTTGTAGATTAGAACATTCATTTTTTTTATGGAATGGATGTCTTTAAGTGTTTCCGGGTCCAATTTGCTTTCGTCAAACGAAACGGCACTTGCCGGAATATTGATGACAAAAAAGTCGGGGCTTTCGGTGGCTTGAACAAAATAGTTTTCAAGCGGATCGGTTTTGCAAGCAGATGCAAAAATCAACAATATGATTAAAATCAATATGTTACTTATTTTTTTTGACATTGTTATTTTTTTAGATTGTTAATTGCTTTGGTTTTCTTCCACTTCTTTCAGATATTTATTATCGATGATTTTGACTTTTTTGTTCAGTTTTGACAATTTTTTCAAATCGATATTGCCGGTAACCAGCATTACTACCGCTTGTGGCTTTTGCGGGTTTTTAGATTTGAGAATCATTATCAATTCTTTGGCGATATGCGGTTGGTCGCCTTTAACAATATAAAATTTGACATTGTTGTCTTGATCGTTAATACGCATCAATTCCGTCATTTTTTTCTCTTTGGCGTATTGATTGGCATCGTTAATCATTTGTGCTTGTATTTGTGCATCTTCGGTAGAAAACACTTTAAGCCCTGTCAAATTACCGAGTACACCGATTTCTTCTTTGGCTTCGGCACTTTCGGGTTCTATTTCTTTGAGTAATTTGAACATTTCATCGGTAACGATGACTGATGAT
>JALVEJ010000316.1 GCA_027031025.1 Flavobacteriales bacterium
CGAAATTTACCCGATGATTTTGATTTTAAGCAGCATAGGCGTTCTATATCTTTATCGCTATTTCAATGATACTTACGCTGTCATTAATGATGACTAATATATTATCAAATTTGCCTTTGATGCGGATGAGAGGTTTTATTCCGGTTTACCGGAAAATGCATTTAATAATCCACAAAAAAATCATAGGTCGCCCATACTGAATCCACGGACAAACCTTCTGTTTTTCGCCAAATACCAAAAATGGCCGGCCAAGTTGCGCAAACGAACAAAAAATCGGAAATTTGGACTAAAACCCGGCGCTTGCATATACGCGAACTTTTCAAAGGAAAATATATCATCTACGGGCTATCGATTGTGGTGGCTCGGGGGGCCGAATTGGCAATATTATTTTTTAGTGCCTACTATCTTTCCAAACCGGATTATGGAGAGTTGGAATATTATAAGAAAATTATTGAAGTCGGTTCCGTATTTATAGGATTCGGTTTGCCGGCTTTTTTGATGACCTATACAAGGAGCGATAAAAGTAAATTTTATTTTTATTACATAAGCCTTCTCTTTATTATTACGCTTTCTTTTATTATTGCACCGGTATTTTATGCCTTTAAATCTTTGTTTTTATTGATACCGATGATATTCTATTCCATCTATTTTACGGGAGGGCTTACACAAATATATTTTCTTGTAACAAAAGGGAGCAATTTTGCATCGATTTACAAGATCATTATCTCAATATTATTTTATTCAAGCGTTTTAATTGCGATTTTATGGTTCGATGCCGGGGGGAAAGCTTTTGTATGGCCTTCATACGTACTGATTATCCCGATGTTATTGTGGTCGGTTTTTGAAGCCAGGAAAAAAATTTCCATGGCTTTTTTCAGAAAATATTTCGGGCTTTTCAAAAAACTGATAGGTAGCGCCTTCACTTTGGTTGTCAATAATTTTTCCAATATGATGTTCCTTTATACGGATATTTTTGTTATCCGTTTGCTGTCGCAAATTCCGAAATTCGAAATTGCCGATTACAGCTTTGCCTTAAATATTTCCAACACAATGTTACTAATTCCTTTAACCTTGGTACAATCGGATATTGAAAACTTGAAAAAATCAAATAAAGAACTATATACTTTAAACAAAAAAATTCTGATATTAATTTCCCTTTTCAGCACCATTATCATTCCGGTTTATTATTTTATCATTCCCCGGTTATTCAAGGGATATGAACAAACTTTTATTCTGTTCCTTATTCTGCTGAGTGCCAAATTTTTTCAATCTTTATCCACCTTGTTCGGTACTTTTTTGAGTACCAAAAGAAAATACAGCTTAAATATGAAAATTAATATTGGTATTTTAATCTTTCACATTTTCATCAGCATTGCAGCATACCACTTTGGGGGGATACTCGGATTGGCCGCGGCAAGTGCTTTTAGTCTTGGCCTACGATTATATATTTTAAAAATAAAATCAAAAAATATCGTTTTATTTGAAAGGACAAAATAAGATGAAAAAAAAGATTT
>JALVEJ010000317.1 GCA_027031025.1 Flavobacteriales bacterium
GGCACAAGGGATTAAAGCAGCAGAAATTGTGCATCCTAATACCGGTCAAAAATCTTTTGATGTAGCGACTATCAAAAAAGCTTTAAATTTTTGGAAGCAATATAAAGACGATAAATACGGTGGTTTTAATCGTGCGCCCAAGTTTCCCATGCCGGCACAATACAGCTTCTTATTACGAGCCGGCTATCAGCTTGACGATAAAGCTATCGAAAAATTTGTTAAACTCACTTTGGATAAAATGGCACAAGGCGGTATTTATGACCATATCAACGGGGGATTTGCCCGCTATTCGACCGATAAAAAATGGCATATTCCGCACTTTGAAAAAATGCTTTATGACAACGCACAATTGGTTAGCTTATATTCCGATGCATATAAATTATACCACCAACCAGCTTATAAACAGGTTGTTATACAAACATTGCAATTCGTTGAAAACGAATTAACCGATTCAACAGGGGCTTTTTATTCGTCACTAGATGCAGATAGTAATAATGTTCAGGGGCATTTGGAAGAAGGTGCTTATTATGTGTTTACCAAACCCGAATTGCAAAAAGCCATAGGCGAAAATTTTCCATTGTTTAAAGAATACTTTAACATTAATTCATACGGTTTATGGGAAGATGATAAATACCATTTGATAAAAAAACTGACGGACGAAGATTTCGTTAAACAATACAATATCAGTTTACCCGATTTGCAAAAAAAAGTTGCCGAATGGCGTAAAAAATTATATAAAATCAGACAACAACGCCCCCGCCCACGACTCGATGATAAAACATTAACGTCTTGGAACGCTTTGATGCTCAATGGTTTTATTGATGCCTACAATACTTTTGACAACCCGCATTATCTAAAAATTGCCCGTCGCAATGCCGATTTTTTACTCAAACAACAATTACGACCGGACGGGAGTTTATATCACAGCTATAAAAACGGAAAAAGCAGTATCGACGGCTACTTGGAAGATTATGCATTTTTGATAAAAGCCCTCATAAATTTATACGAAGCCACCGGCACTGAAAAATACCTGCAAAAAGCCAAAAGTTTAAATCAATATGTTTTAGATAATTTTTATGATGCATCTTCCGGAATGTTTTACTTTACCGGTAGCCATCAAAACGGTTTGTTGACGCGCCCCATGGAAGTCGATGACAATGTAATCCCGTCATCCAATGCTATTATGGCAGAAAATCTGTTCAAATTGGGACATTTTTTTGAACAACCTGATTTTATTGAAAAAAGCCACCGGATGTTACATAATATGCTACCTAAAATAGACCGATATGCACCGGGCTATTACCAATGGCTTAACAATATGCTTGACCATCTTGGTCCGTTTTACGAAATAGCCATCACCGGTAAGAATGCTGAATCCAAAAACAAGGACTTATTACCCTATTACATCCCAAATAAGATTTCAGCATTTTCTGTAATGCCTTCAGATTTACCATTATTAAAAGACCGGTATGTATCCGGTAAGACTTATATTTACCTTTGTGTCGATAATACG
>JALVEJ010000318.1 GCA_027031025.1 Flavobacteriales bacterium
TAATCTCACCTTCCCATTATTTACTGCTTTGTTCCAATATTGGAACGCTTTTGTTGTGGATTATTGTGGGGAGAGGGTCTAACCAAAAACAACGTTTACCTGATCTCTATCTTTGATAAATCAGACAAAGATAATATTTCTGATAAAGAAATTCAAGACCTGATTAAAGACCTTTAAAACAAGAAAATCATCCCGTTTAAAAGATGACTTTTCTTGTTCTTTTGACACTAAGCTCACGAGTTAAAAACTCGCGGCAGCGGGGGAGCGATTATCCTGTTGTTAAGAGGACTTTTAGTAGTTCTCTTGATGCTTTGGAGCACACAAGATGCAATCTTGCGGCAGCGCTAGATGCTATGGCTGCCTAAGACTGGGAAGAGCTGGGGCTATACCCGATGGCTAAGCCTGAAGGCTCAACCTGACGGACTTGTTAATTTGTTGAAAACTTTTTTGTCAGAGACACACAAACATGGGCACTACCTGGTTTGTTGTAGGCAGTGGGACTGGGAGCAGTGGGGGTGTCATTTTGTTTCAGTAACACCTAATCTGATACATTAACGGAGCTGGGGGCTGATATTATCCTATTTCCAAAAAGATAAAATAATAATCCCAACTATTCCAAGATAATAACAAACATTTCCTATTATCTTCATGTTTTTTTTGTATCTTTTATCATATTTATCATTAATAGGGAGAAATTGAATTTTTATAAATTCGTAATTAGGATAAAAATCAAACTTATTTATAGCCTTTTTTCCATTTAAATATATGTGAATAACAAATTTGATGATCAATGCTCCGCATGTTATTAAACCAATAATTAGTCGATAGGTATTCATTTTTTTAAAGTGTCCGATAAAAATATAAAGTTTATCCCCGCTTCAGGTCTTAAAATAAGACCAAATGAAAGTCCGTAATTTATCGACCATTCGTTTACCTCTACACCATTATTGAACATAACTGTATTTGATTGTCTTATTATAAAATAATCAGTATATTTTTGAGAACTAATTAAAGGTCCTTGGTAACCGCCATTATAAATATGCTTCTCTCCTTCACCAAACCCAAATAAATGAAATTCATTTTCACGATTCACCTCTCTAGGTGTTTCCTCATAACTTCCTTCTGAAAGATTATGACCAGCTGCATAAAAGTCACCATCATCAAAACCAATTAAATTAACTTCAGAATGTGATCCAATAAAATCAATAACCTTATTCTTAATACCAATTGTAGTTCCAAAATTAAATTCTGCAGTAAATTGAGGTTCAAAAACTAAATTATCCATCCAACTAGATTTGACAGGTAATATTGGTTTATTAATTATAGGTTGTATTGGGTTTGAAGTTGCAGCAGGATCGAAACCAACTTCTAATATATCTCCCTCATTTAGGTTTAATTTTTTGTATGCGGGATTCGTTGCATCATATTTATCACCATCTACACTTTCGAAATATTTTGGATTATTATCTACAATTGATTCCCATGATATATCATATCCATCCTTCTTTAGAT
>JALVEJ010000319.1 GCA_027031025.1 Flavobacteriales bacterium
GAAAATTTGTAAGTCAATGAAGGCTGAATGTAAAAAACTTTCATTGATATTTCGTTGACAATATCAGAGCCAGCCCAATGGTGCCAAACAGTGGAACTTCCAAAAGGCGTATAAACTGCCAAACCAAGGCTGACATTTTTGTCAACTTGATAAGCGGCATACAAATAAAAAGGGGTACCGATGGGATTATCGGTTTGGTATGCCCAATTGTAACGTTCGTTTTGAAATTTCACGTGAGACATAATCCCGCTCACCCCAAAAGAAAAACTAAATTTGTGGTCTAAAAAAGCGATTCCCGCCGGATTAAAGAAAGCGGTCTCCGCATTGTTAAACACTGAAAGACCGGCATGTGCCATGCCTAGCATTCGTTGCCCCTGCAAGGCAACACGATAACCTCCGGCATACATACTGCCAAAGCTCAGAAATACTAATACCATTAATATTTTTTTCATAGTAGTAAGTTTAAATTAAATTTTTATAAAATTACATTAAATATATATCATGTGCAAATTTTTTTTTTAACGATAACAAGGAAATAGAATTATAATAATAGAGGTTGCCTCAATAATACATTATATTATTATGGTATAATCCATCATGTTAAAAATGCTAGTGTTTTTTCAAAAAAAGCGGCCGGTTGTTCGGCATGAACCCAGTGTCCACTTTGTGGAATGGTAATAATTTTAGAATTTGGAAAATGCGCCTTGATTAAGGCAAAATCTTCGGGCAAAATATAAGAGGACTGTGCGCCTTTGATAAATAATGCCGGAACCGGACTTTCTTGTAATGCCGGCAATGCTTCACCCAATTCTCCCAATGATGCCTCTAACACCGGCATGTTGGCTTTCCATTTAAAATGTCCCCTTGCATCACGTCCCAAATTTTTTAATATAAAACGAACAATTGCTTTTGAATCAATAAATTGCAAAACAAATTTCTCCACTTCTCGCCGCGAATGAAAACGTAACAAGTCAATCTTATTTATGGTATCGAATATGAAATGATGATGTGGCGGATAGGCTTTTGGAGCAATATCTACAACGATGAGCTTATTTAAAAGTTCCGGATATTGCAATGCAAAAAACATAGCAGTTTTGCCCCCCATGGAATGTCCCAACAAATCAAATTTTTCAATCCGGTGCATTTGAAGATATCGATATAAATCATCCACAAGGACTTCATAAGACATTTCATCATCATGAAAACTTTTGCCGTGATTCCGCTGGTCTATCAAATGCACTTCAAATCCCGCTCCGACATATTGCCGCGCAAGTGTAATCCAATTATCTCCCATTCCTAATAAACCGTGTAAAATCAGTAACGGTTTACCCTGACCGATAATTTTAGAATGCAGTATTTTCATTTACCGATTATAATATTTCAAGCTTTTCCGGACAATTTCCGTTGATACATCCCGATAACATTTTCCATTCCGTAAATCAAGGATTCGACAACCAACGCATGTCCTATGGAAACTTCATCGAGATAAGGCACTTGCTGTTTAAAATAAGCAATATTCTGCAAATTCAAATCGTGACCGGCATTAATACCCAACCCTAATTGATGGGCTAACTTGGCTGCCGATGCAAATTTTTCTACTTCCTTTTTGTTTCCTTTGGCAAATTCGGACGCATAAGATTCGGTATAGAGTTCAATCCGGTCGGTTCCGGTAGCTACGGCGCCTTCAACCATTTTCAAATCCGGATCGACAAAAATGGATGTTCTAATATTGTTTTGTTTGAACTCTTTAATGACCTCTTTTAAAAAATCACGATATTTTACGGTATCCCAGCCATGGTCGGAAGTTAACTGGTTAGGATCGTCCGGCACTAAGGTAACTTGTTCGGGCTTTACGGACAACACCAAATCGACAAATTTGGGTATAGGATTACCTTCAATATTGAATTCAGTCGTAACAACCGGACGTAACGCATAAGCATCGGTATAGCGGATATGACGTTCATCGGGGCGCGGATGTATGGTAATCCCGTCAGCGCCATAGTCTTGTGCGAGTTGGGCAAATTCAACAACATTGGGATAATTACCGCCACGGGCATTCCGCAAAGTGGCTATTTTATTGATATTGACACTTAATTTGGTTTTCATGTATTGGTGATATGGTTATTTGGTTAATTGGTAATACTGATTGATGAATTGAGGAATTATGCTGCTTCATCGTTTGTTTAATTCTTTGATAATTACTAACTATTTCTAACTTTATTCCTGCTTGCAATTTGAGGAATTGAGGAATTTATTCGCTTCATAGAAAACTTGGTTTTTTACATGATGGTGTATTATTTTTTACCTAATACTAATTTTAACCTTTTCGTTTACTACCCAAAACACACGGACGAGCGTCCTTACTTTAACATTATAAACATTCAACTTTATAAACTTTTAACTAAATTTTACAACAAACTTTTTATTTTATCAACAAAAATTTTAGGTGGTCGAATAGGTTTTCCATCCTTGCCGGCAAATACCAAAACCACTTCGCCTTCTGTGGCTTTTTGACCAACTTCATTAAAAATTTCATAACCAAAAGCCAAGCGTACACCTTTTAAATATTTGACCCTGGTTTTTAGAGTAACGAATTCATCAAAAGTCAAAGGCAGAAAATATTTGGTTTGCAAAGTATAAACCGGCAAAATATAACCGTCCTTTTCCATTTGTTTATACGAAATACCAATTTGATGCATCAAAGCAATACGCCCCATTTCGTAATATTGGGCATAAATACTATGGTGTATGTATCCCATTTGGTCAGTTTCGGCATAACGGGTTTTAAACTTTAATTCATGAACTTTTTCAGGCATTTTTTTCTTTACATTATCTTTAATAATCTCCGACAAATGTATGATAATTTTTTTTAAAAAACGGCTTTTTTTTGCGACTTAAATAATAAGAAAAAAAATGTTAAAAAACAAGCAAAAAAAATTTTTTTAATCGAAAATTTTATCCCAATTTTGCAGTTACAAAACAGAAAGAATTTTATTTTTTTTGAACCATTAACCCTTTAACTAACTATGAATCAAGCGCTTAACATTTGGAATAAATGTTTATCCTTTATTAAGGACAATATTGATGAAACCGCTTTTGAGACTTGGTTCAAACCATTGGTTCCTATTGATTTTAAAGACAATATTTTAAAAATTCAAGTGCCCAGCAAATTTTATTATGAGTGGATTGAGGAACATTATTTGCAGCTACTAAAAATTGCTTTAACCAAATATATCGGTTCGGATGCCAAATTAATCTACAGCATCAAAATGAGTGCCGATGCCGACCCCAAAAAAAACCATTTAATGGATTTGCCGAGTTCCAACCGGCCACCGGTTGAAACACGCAATCGTAAAACGACTAAAAATTTTGCGCCGGAGATTAAAAACCCCTTTGCTTTTCCGGGAATTAAAAAAATTCATATCGATTCGCAACTGAATCCAAATTATACTTTTGATAATTTTGTAGAAGGCAATTCTAATAGATTGGCACGTAATGCCGCCATGGCAGTCGCAAAAAAACCCGGAGCTACTTCATTTAATCCTTTATTGATTTACGGCGATGTCGGACTGGGTAAAACGCATATTGCCAATGCCGTAGGTGTGGAAGTTAAAAGCCGTTTTCCCGATAAAACGGTGCTTTACGTCTCTACCGAAAAATTTATTCAGCAATATTCAACTGCTGCACAACGCAACAATCGCAATGATTTTATTCATTTTTATCAAATGATAGACGTCTTGATAGTGGATGATATTCAATTTTTATCGGGAAAACCCGGCACCCAAGATGTATTCTTCCATATATTCAACCATTTACATCAAAACAAAAAGCAAATCATCCTGACTGCCGATAAAACGCCGGTTGATATGCAAGATATTGAACAACGACTCTTGTCACGCTTCAAATGGGGACTTTCGGCAGAATTGCAAAAACCCGATTATGAAATGCGTAAGCAAATCATACTCAACAAATTATATCAAGATGGCGTAAAATTGCCCGATGATGTCATTGAATATATCGCTCAAAGTATCAAAACCAATATTCGCGAACTGGAAGGTATTATTATTTCATTAATTGCACACGCATCGTTTGACCATAAAGAAATCAATCTCGATTTGGCGAAACAAATTGTTCAGAATTATGTCAAGCAATCAAAAAAAGTATATTCTATTGATATGATTCAAGAAGTTGTTGCCAAATATTTTAATGTCGATATCGAAGCTATTCAATCCAAATCCCGCAAGCGCGATATCGTTCAAGCCCGTCAGTTTGCCATGTATTTTGCCAAAAAAATTACCAATAAACCTTATGCCGAAATTGGAAAATCTATCGGTAACCGCAATCATGCTACTGTCCTACACGCTTGTAAAACCATTGACGGCTTAAAAAAAATAGATAAAGAATTTAACCGGTTTTACAAAGATTTGGAAATTAAATTTTCATTATAAGCCTTTATTTTTCTTAATTTTGCACTTTCAAATTTTTGATTTATGTCGAAAAAAAAACGCATATTAATGGTTTGTTTGGGTAATATATGCCGTTCGCCCTTGGCAGAAGCTTTATTACGTCAGAAAGTTGATCCTCAAAAGGTTAAAGTAGATTCTGCCGGACTCGACAGTTATCATGTAGGTGAAGCGCCCTGCCAAACCTCACAAGAAATAGCTCGTGAACACGGATTAGACATTTCCGGATTACGAGCAAGAGCATTTGAAGCGAGCGATTTTGATCGTTTTGATAAAATATATATCATGGATGATTATAATTGGCAATTGATTCAATCTAGAGCAAAAAATGAAAATGATTTGCAAAAAGTTGATTACATCTTGAATGAAATTTTCCCGGGTGAAAATATGTCTGTTCCTGATTCTTATGGAAAAGGTAAAAATGCCGCAAAATTGGTCTATAACATGCTCGACAAAGCCACAACAGCTATTGCAAAAAAATTACAATCTTGAAAAACGGCACCCTGTTTTTAATTCCTGCACCTTTGGGCGACGCAGCTTTTGACGAAATCATGCCCGAAATTGTCAAAAAAACCATAGCAAATTTGACTTATTTCATAGTAGAAAATGAAAAAACCGCCCGCCGGTTTATCAAACGAATTTGCCCGGACAAAAAACAATCGGAAATCGTTGTTTATCAACTTAATAAACATCAACAATCGGCATATTTGCAAGACTATATTCAACCTCTATTTCAAGGAACGGATGTAGGTTTATTATCAGAAGCCGGATTACCTGCCATAGCCGACCCCGGTGGATTTGTGGTTGCATTAGCTCATAAAAAAAACATTCCCGTCAAGCCTTTAACCGGTCCCTCATCTTTAATGTTGGCACTGATGAGCTCTGGCTTAAATGGACAAAAATTTTCATTTGAAGGCTATTTGCCCAAAGAAACCTCGGAACTCAAACGTAAAATCAAATTTTTAGAGCAATTGTCTGCCAAACATCACTGCACAAAAATTTGCATAGAAACGCCATACAGGAATCAAAAATTGCTACAAAGCTTCTTAAAATATTTACACCCCGATACTTTGTTGTGTATCGCTTCTGATTTAACACTTCCTACCGAATTTATTAAAACCATGCCGGTCAATAAATGGCAAAAACACTTACCTGATTTACACAAACGCCCTACCGTGTTCTTGTTTCAAGCCCGTTGAAAAAATTTGGAATGGTTTTTGAATAATTTTTCAAAAATTATAATACAATGAAACCGACATTGATGTTAAAATTAAAATATAAACAAATGAAATTCAAATTATTTATGCCGGCGATTCTTTTCGCATTTTTATTAGAGACTTCCTGCTCATCAACTAAAATAAAATATGATAAATCAGTTGATTTCAGTCAATATAAAACTTTTGCCTTCTTTAAAAAAGGCTTAGACCATTTAAAAATACCTGCCAAAAAGAAGCGTTTTGTTGTTCGAACTATCTCGGAAGCTTTGTTGCAAAAGGGTTTTACAAAGTCCGGTCGTCCTGATTTCATCGTTAATATTTATACCGATTTACACGACAGGATTGATGTTTATCCACACTACTATTCTCCTTTTTACAGCCGAGCTTATATTGAAAAATCAAAGGAAGGAACCTTATTTATAGATATCGTCGATTTAAAACAAAAAAAAGTGATTTGGTCGGGAAGCCGCTATATCAATTTAAGGGGCAACGACTATAAACAATTTAAAAGAGCCATTTACAAACTTTTAGAAAAATTTCCGCCAAAAAAATAATTTGTAAAAAGACCTCATTAAATTTTTGTTAAAGGGTGAAATATTTTAATTTCATCCTTTATTATTCTATAACTTTGCGTCATATCAAAAGACTTAATTATGCATAAAACAGCTCTCGTAACCGGTGCAACTTCCGGTATTGGTCAAGCTACGGCCAAATTATTAGTAAAAAATGGTTTTAAAGTTATCGTAACAGGACGTCGTAAAGACCGCTTAGACCAGATTTATAACGAATTAGGTGATAAGGCTTATCCCTTAAACTTTGACATTAGAGATAACATACAAGTTCAAAAAGCCATAAACAGCTTACCTCAAACTTGGCAAACTATTGATTTGCTCATCAATAATGCCGGATTAGCTGCCGGTTTTGAACCACTTCACGAAAACCGGATTGATGATTGGGAACAAATGATTGACACCAACATCAAAGGTTTGTTGTATATTACCAAAATCATTTCACAACAAATGATTAAACGGCAAACAGGACAAATTATTAATGTCAGTTCCATTGCCGGTAAAGAAGCATATGGTAAGGGTGCCGTGTATTGCGCGACCAAACATGCCGTTGAAGCCTTAACCAAAGCTATGCGTATAGATTTTAATCCCTTTAATATCAAAGTCGGTAGTGTATCGCCCGGTGCTGTTGAGACAGAGTTTTCCATCGTCCGTCTTAAAGACCCCAAAGCCAATAAAAAAGTATATGCAGGCTACCAACCGCTAACAGCCGCTGATATTGCCGATGCCGTAGTATATATGGCAACTCGTCCGGCGCATGTCAATATAGCCGACATATTAATCTTACCAACCGCCCAAGCCAATGCAACGGTTTTTAACAAAAAAACAGATTAGTTTTTTACAGAATTAGTCCGTAAATTTGAAACCTAAAATTCTTAAAAAAAACGCAACTATGAATACAAAAAATAAAGGTTTTGATACCAAATTAATCCATGCCGGCGATTTTGAAGATGCTTTCGGCTCGGCAGTAACGCCTATTTACCAAACCTCAACATTTGCATTTAAAGATGCCGATCAAGGCGCTGCCCGTTTTGCAGGCAAAGAAGCCGGTTATATTTATACACGTATCGGTAACCCCACAATTTCGGCACTGGAAGATAAACTCGCTGCTTTGGAAAATGGCTATAAAGCTATCGCTTTTGCATCGGGAATGGGAGCTGTAAGCGCCTTGTATGCTGCAACCCTCAAAGCCGGTGATCATATGATTGGTTCCGAAGCCATGTATGGGCCGTCCAGGGCTATAATGGAAAGTTTTTTTAAAGATTTTGGTGTCGAATCGACTTTTATTGATACGTCCAAAATTGCAGATGTTGAAGCGGCAATCAAACCGAACACCAAATTAATTTATGTCGAATCGCCTACCAATCCGACTATGGTGTTGACAGACATCAAAGCAGTATCGGAATTGGCGCACCGGCAACATATTCTTATGGCAGTAGATAACACTTTTTCGAGCCCTTACATTCAAAAACCCATAGATTTGGGAGCTGATATTGTATTGCATTCTCTAACCAAATTCATCAACGGACACGCCGACATTGTTGGTGGCGCTTTGATAGCCAATGATGAAGCGGTTTATGCCAAATTGCGAAAAGCCATGGCTTATTTTGGCGCCAATATGGACCCACATCAAGCTTATATGGTTATTAGAGGCGTTAAAACCCTCTCGCTTCGTGTTGAACGCGCTACCGAAAATGCCAAGAAAATAGCCGAATATCTGGAAAATCATCCCAAAATAGCTTGGGTCATGTATCCTGGTCTTAAATCTTACCCCCAATATGAATTGGCGCAAAAACAAATGCGCTTACCCGGTGCCATGATTAGTTTCGGTGTTAAAGGCGGTTTCAATGCCGGTAAAATATTGATGGATAATGTTAAATTGGCTTTATTGGCCGTATCCTTAGGCGGTGTAGAAACTTTGATTCAGCATCCGGCTTCTATGACACATGCCGCCATGAGTAAAGAAGCCCGTGAAGCAGCCGGTATAACTGATGAATTGGTGCGTTTTTCGGTTGGTATAGAAAATGTAGAAGACATTATCGCTGATTTAGACCAAGCTTTAGCCAAAATATAATGTATTAAAGACTTTAAAATGATGTAAAATCCTGCTTAGTGCAGGATTTTTTTTGCAAAAATTAGATCTAAGTCAAAGGTTTAGTCCCTACGACTATTTTATTCCAGTGTGATTGTAATGAGCCTCATAGAGACGACAATTTTTGTAATGATATTAATTGAAACAATCCTTTGAGCCCCGATGAACGTCGGGGACACATTTTATATAAATGTATGTTACCCATTATTTTCGGCATAGAGCCAAAAAATTCTTATCATAAAAAAAATTGATGTTACGATAAAGATTAACTATAAAAAAAATATTTATTTTCGCAGTTTATAATGTTATTTTTGTTACATAAAAGACAAAAAGATATGATTTCAGAAATAATACAAGTAATAGGTTTTAAATACATTGTGAGAGATGCTGAAACCGGTGAAGTTTACGAAAACACTTATGGTCATAAACCCATTGAATTCATAACCGGTCAAAATCAAATTTTACCGGCTTTGGAGAAAGAAATTTTAAATATTCCCGAAGGCGAAGAACGTAAAATCTATTTGGAACAACCCTATGGACCTTATGATGAAAATGCGATTAAAAATGTTCCTCGTTCACAATTGGGAAATATTCCATTGGAAAAAGGAATGGTTTTATTTGCCAAAGGACAGCATGGTGAAACCATTCAAGTCAAAGTTCTGGATTTTGACGATCAAACTGTCCAAATTGACCATAATCATCCTATGGCAGGCAAAAATTTAATTTTTAAAACAAAAGTTGTCAAAATTAGACCGGCTACACAAGAAGAAATTGCGCATGGTCATTTACACAATGACAATCACAGTTGCGGTTGCGGTTCAGGTTGCGGCTGTCATTAAAGATTGAACTCATAGCTAATTTTAGTTGTTTTTCCATACAAAAAAGCTTTACCGAAAATCCGGCAAAGCTTTTTTTATTGGTAAATCATAAAATTATTAATGTGCTACTTGTAATTTTTTAAGACTTTTTCCTATTTTCACCAAATAAATCCCTGATGATAAACCTGAAACAGAAAATGAAAGTCTTTGACTATCAGTTTTAAATGATTTTACAAACCGACCGTTAACATCGTAAAGTGCTACCTTATAAACAGGTAATTTACTTTGAATAGTGACGATATCGGAAGCCGGATTAGGATACATTTTATAATCAACTTGCTCGGTTTTATCAACGCCATTAGCAGTTGCCCATGTGGTTGTAAACAAACCCCGACCATGTGTGCCGGCAACCACTTTCAAATTATCCGGGTTGATGTCAAGCATATCAACACGAACATTAGGCAGTGTGTTATTTACCGGTTGCCAATTGACCGTTACGGCATCAATATCATCAGTTGTCCAAATACCGGTTTCAGTAGCCAACATCACTTGGAGCGGATTGACCGGATGATAGATCGCCCATCGTATCGGCATATCGGGCAAATTACTTTCGACATCTTGCCAAGTTATACCGCCATCAACAGATTGCCAAACGGAAGTTACCCCATAATTAGACAACGTAATTAAAATCCTTTGCCCGTTTTCGGCTGTTGCTATGCTCGAAATAAAAGCATCCGGAAATGTGCCGGCGCCCAATTCAACTGCCGTAGGTGTGCTATTTATGTCAGACACTTTATATAAGTGACCATTGGCAGTTCCTATTAAAAATTGATGACTATTCAACAATTTAATAGCAGAAAAATATTTGGTTGCTGCGGTTGGTAAAGTTATAAATTCGCCATTTTCACCATTTAAAATATCCGTCAATTTCAATACCTGATTTAAACGATTGTTGTGCAAATCGGAAGCTATTGCCCAAATCACATTATTTTGCGAATCATAGTCAAAAGTAGATGTAAACAAACCTGAGGCATAACTGTAAATCCAATTTTGCTGTCCAGACACAAAATTCAAAACTTGAAATTGGTTATCATAAGTCGAAGTGATGATGATAGGTTCATTTTCATCAAACTTACAAAAAGCACCATCACCGCCCTGAATCATATCCGATTCGATAATAGGGGCGCCAAAATACCCGACAGTTCCGTTGTCTTGTAATCCACCAGCTAAGATTTCCAATCCGGTTGTATTGATAGCAGCCGAATAAAATTGTAAAGTATTATATGATTTGTTTCTTTTTTGAAAAACAATATTATTGGATGAAGCATTAGCCGTATAAAATACGCCGCCATCTGTCGATATTGCCATTTCATCAGATGAAGCGGCGGATAAGAATAAAATCCTATGAATATCCCCGTGAACATAGTCATCTGCGCCACCGGCATACATAGCTGTCCAGTCGGATATTTGTTGCCAAGTATTGCCTCCGTTATCTGACACATAACTGTCCAAGCCACCAACAAATATGCGATTTTCATTATTCGGATCAACCGCAACCGACAAGGCATGCCAAGCCAAATAGGCCCAATTGCGTCCAGATGCCGTCTGGGGCATATTTTTAGTTTGCCAAGTTTGACCGCCATCAGAAGAAACAGCAATAATCTTACCAATGGTTTGCAAAAAACCTTCTATGGTTTGTGTCAATGATTTGGCAGCAAATACAGCATAAATTTTATTAGGATTTGAAACTGCAGAAGCCAATTTGACTCTACCCGGGATATTATAATCAATATCTTGAACAATTTGTTGACTAAATTGATTAATATCTGTCCAAGTTCCCGGATTTCCCGTATCGGAATAAAGAATATGTCCACCTCCGGCATCGTCAAAATTACGTTTGGTCCCGATCAAAATTCTGCCCGAACCGGTGATTTCAATGTCCGAAACAGCATAAACTTTATTAGTACCGGTAACATTAGGTAAAACTTGTTCCCAAGTTTGTCCGCCATCAGTAGAGCGATATAAACCTTCGGTGGGTTGTGCCGTAAAATCAGCACCTCTATATTTTCCGGAAACGACACCGGCATATAAGACGCTTTGTCCATTATCATTTTTTATAACTAAATCACTGATATAAGGAAAATCTGCCGTTGATATCAAGCGCTGAAATGATTGTCCGCCGTCAGTTGATTTCCAAATACCGTATCCCCTACCCGACGATTCCCGATACATATCAACGATAGCCGTTTCATATTCACCGGTACCGACATACATTATTTGCGAATTATTAGGATCAAAAACAATAGAACTGATAGAAAGCGTTTCCCATACATCGCCAACAGGTGTCCAAGCAGTATTTGTATCACTGATATTTTGATTAACCCATAAACCTCCTGTTGCGCTTCCTGCCCATAATTTGTGATGAGTCGGATCATTCGGATCAACACAAATAGTTTTGGTACGTCCGCCCATGTCTGCGGGTATTTCTGTCCAATTTACCGCTTGTCTTTCTAAAAGCATCCTCCCTAAAACTTTGGTTTGCTTAATAGCCTCCGGATATTTTTCATAAGGAATATCACCCGTTGCAGGGTCTTTCATCATTTCAAAATCTCTCAATGCCGCCCGGACAGGCATATCAAAATGATGTGTTTTTTTTGCAGCTAATTTTTTGTCAGAATTATTTCCGGAAGGCATTACTAAAAAAAATCCCCCGTATAAACTCAAACTCAGAACTATAAATACAAGTAAAATGCGTTTCATAAATTATTTTTTGTAAAGATAAGGATAGTTTAATAATGATTAATGTTTTTAATAGCTTTTTAACAATAAAAAAACTTCTAATAAGTTTCAAAATATGATTTAAGTCAATTTTAGAACTATTTTAAATAGTATATTTGTTCTAAACAAAAAAAATATACCAACTATGACTTTTTTAAAAACTTCCGTAGCAAAAAAGGTGGCTATGGCAATATCAGGACTCTTTCTGGTTTTGTTCATTTTACTCCATCTTGCTATCAATCTGACCTTAATTTATCCGGGCAAAGAAGCTTTTGATGCTGCTGTTGAATTTATGGCTACCAATCCATTCATTCAAATCATGCAGCCCATTCTGGCTTTAGGTTTTATTTTCCATATAGGTATGGGTATTTACCTTGAATGGAACAATCGCAGCAAACGTCCGGTTAAATATGTTAACAATAATCCGGGAGCTGCCTCATCATTGGCATCGCGTAATATGATTTGGACCGGTTTATTTGTTTTTTTATTTTTAATTATTCACTTGTTGAATTATTTTGTGCCGTTTAAAACACAAGATGTCCCTGACCATTACGCATTGGTAACCGGTTTGTTTAAAAGTCCGGTTTATACATTATTATATGTAATGGCATTTATTGCCTTAGGAATGCACTTAAGTCACGGGTTTCAGTCAGCATTTCAATCTTTGGGAACCCCGAGACAAAAATGTCATAAATTTTTGGTTTGCTGTGGTAATGTTTTTGCCTTTTTGGTAGCATTCGGTTTTTCAGCAATTGCTATTTACTTCTATTTCAATTAAAAATAATCAATTATGTCAACAATAAATATTAAAGAAGGAACACCTTTAAAAGCCAAAATTCCACAAGGAGATTTGGCAAAAAAATGGACGACATACAAGGACAAAATCCGCTTGGTAAGTCCTGCCAATAAAAGAAAACTGGATATCATTGTTATTGGAACCGGTTTAGCCGGAGCTTCAGCAGCTGCTTCATTAGCGGAGTTGGGTTATAATGTCAAAGCTTTTGCCTTTCAAGACTCTCCTCGTCGTGCGCACTCCATTGCGGCACAAGGTGGTATCAACGCTTCTAAAAATTACCAAAATGACGGTGATAGTGACTGGCGTTTGTTTTACGACACGATTAAAGGCGGCGATTATCGCGGTAGAGAAGCTAATACTTACCGCTTAGCAGAAGTATCGGGTAATATCATTGACCAAGCCGTGATGCAAGGCGTGCCTTTTGCCCGTGAATACGGCGGATTACTTGATAACCGTTCTTTTGGCGGAGTATTGGTATCCAGAACATTTTATGCAAAAGGACAAACCGGTCAACAATTGTTGTTGGGTGCCTATTCTGCCCTAAATAGACAAATTGCCCGCGGTAAAGTAGAAATGTACAATCGTCATGAAATGATTGATTTGGTTGTCATTGACGGACATGCCCGCGGTATCATTGCCCGAAACTTGATTACCGGTGAACTGGAAAGACATTCGGCACATGCCGTTGTCATTGCCTCTGGTGGTTACAGTAATGCTTACTTCTTATCAACCAACGCCATGGGATCAAATGCCACAGCCGCTTGGCGGGCACATCGCAAAGGCGCATATTTTGCCAATCCGGCATTTGTGCAAATTCACCCGACTTGTATTCCGCGTAGTAGCGAACACCAATCTAAATTGACTTTGATGTCTGAATCTTTACGAAACGACGGTCGTATTTGGGTCCCTAAAAAACTGGAAGACGCAAAAGCCCTTAGAGAAGGCAAACTCAAACCAACCGACATACCGGAAGAAGATAGAGATTATTATTTAGAACGCCGTTATCCGGCTTTTGGAAATTTGGTACCGCGTGATGTCGCTTCCCGCGCAGCCAAAGAACGTTGTGATGCCGGATATGGTGTCAATAAAACCGGAGAAGCCGTCTTTCTAGATTTTGCTACTGCCATTGAACGATATGGTAAAGAGCAAGCCCACTTGAAAGGCATTAAAAATCCATCAAAAGACATCATCAGAGAATTAGGCGAAAAAGTTATAGAAGAAAAATACGGTAACCTCTTCCAAATGTATGAAAAAATTACCGATGACAATCCGTATAAAACTCCGATGATGATTTACCCGGCTAACCATTACGCCATGGGCGGCCTTTGGGTCGATTATGATTTGCAATCCAATTTGCCCGGCTTGTTTGTCATTGGTGAAGCCAACTTCTCTGACCACGGTGCTAACCGTTTAGGAGCTTCCGCATTGATGCAAGGTTTGGCTGACGGCTACTTTATCTTGCCTTACACCATAGGCGATTATTTAGCCGATTATATCAGAGAAGGCAAAGTGCCTACCAATACACCCGAATTTGATGAAGCCGAAGAAAAAGTTGCCGAAGAAATCAATTTCTTTATCAATAATGACGGCAAACATTCGGTTGATTATTTCCATAAAAAATTAGGAAAAATCATGTGGGATAAAGTAGGACTTTCCAGAAACGCACAAGGTCTGCAAGAAGCTATTAAAGAAATACAAGAATTACGTAAAGAATTCTGGAAAGACGTCCGTGTGCCGGGTAAAGCTAACGATTATAACCCTGAACTGGAAAAAGCCGGTTATGTGGCAGATTTCTTAGAACTGGGTGAACTTTTGGCGCTCGATGCTTTGAATAGAAACGAATCTTGCGGCGGACATTTCCGCGAAGAATATCAAACTCCGGATGGCGAAGCCCTGAGAGATGATGAACATTATGCTTACGTAGCCGCTTGGGAATATCCTGCCAAGCCTTATGAAAGATATACCAAACATGTAAATATGAGCGATGCTATCTTGCACAAAGAACCGCTTATATTCGAATTTGTCAAACCAACAACCAGAAGCTATAAATAATATTATGAAACTAAATCTTAAAATTTGGAGACAAGCAGGACCAAATGCCAAAGGGCGAATGGTCAATTATAAAATAGATGGCGTTGAATCTGATATGTCCTTCTTGGAAATGTTGGATTTACTAAACGAGAACTTAATTGCCAAAGGTGAAGAACCCGTGGCTTTTGATCACGATTGCCGTGAAGGAATTTGCGGAATGTGTTCCTTGTATATCAATGGCGAAGCCCACGGTCCCGACCGCTTGACGACCACTTGTCAATTACATATGCGTAAGTTTAAAGATGGTGATACTATTACCATTGAACCATGGCGCGCTAAGGCTTTTCCGGTTATCAAAGACCTTATTGTAGACCGAAGCGCTTTAGACCGGATACAACAAGCCGGCGGTTATATTTCGGTTAATACGTCTGGGCGAACCGTAGATGCTAACACAATTCCCATACCGAAGAAAAATGCCGATATGGCGTTTGATGCTGCTACTTGCATTGGTTGTGGCGCCTGTGTAGCAACCTGTAAAAATGCATCGGCTATGCTGTTTGTTTCGGCAAAAGTAGCCCAATTTGCCTTGTTGCCTCAAGGACGGGTTGAGGCTGCCAAACGCGTGCAAGATATGGTTGCCGCCATGGATGCCGAAGGATTTGGAAGTTGCACCAATACCGGCGCTTGCGAAGTGGAATGTCCGAAAGGTATATCACTGACTAATATTGCTATTTTAAACAAAGAGTTTTTATTGGCACAAGCTGAATAATCATTTATCAATAACTATAAAAAATCCAAAGCAAACAAAAATGCTTTGGATTTTTTTTGCAAATAATTAACACATCTCAATGCTTATTAATTTTTAAAACAGCTATCAATTTATTTTCGGAATACACTTGCACAAAATATATTCCACTACTAATTCCATTTATTCTAACCGGAATTTTAGCAGCCGTTTTTAGTTTCTCTTTAATATACACTGCCTGCCCTATCGCATTAGTTATTTGAACACTTACATTTGTATAGCTCTTTGATAAATCTATTGTAAATTTATCAGTTGCCGGATTAGGGTAAACCCTGATCTTGTTTTTGTCGGATATATCTTTTATGCCCAGAGAAGAGATGGTATAACAAGTAGATGTTTGGGTGCAACCGTTTTGCGTAACCATAACTGCATACGACCCATTGGTTGTTGCTGTAAAGCTTGCTGATGTCTCACCGGCAATAGGCGCAAAATTATTATTACAATCTACCCACTGAAAAGTCGCATTTGTAGCGTTTGCAATTAGGGTAGGATCGTTGTTAGTAACGGAAGTATTCACTTGAATCACCGTTATGGTAATTTGGTCAGTATTGGTGCAACCATTTGCATTAGTGCCGGTAACCGTATAAGTAGTGGTGGCTGTTGGTGCAAAGGCGACACCATCAGTGACCCCGTTGTCCCAAATATAATTTGTAGCAGTACCTGAACCTGATAAAGTAACTTGTTCTCCTTGACAGATAGTCGTGGATGTAGCATTAGCGGTAACCATAGGCGGATCACATATTTTTGAAATAAACCAATCTTCTGCCCCATTGGAAATATTAGTAGATTGACTATTTGAACCCGGTGCTAAATCAATAGTACCTTGAAATGTTCCTGCGGTATAAATACCTGAATTATTTATAGCAATAGAAACACCGGTATCGGAATCATTAATATTATTTCCACCAAAAGTTTCCGCCCACTGAAAAGCACTGTTTGAAGCAAATTTTTCTATAAAAATATCCCTGTTACCATTAGACGTATGTTGTTCAAATCCGGCAATATCCGGATCGAAATCAACCGTATCAAAAAAATATCCGGTGAGAAAAATATTGTCATTATAATCATGAGTTACACTATTACCAACATCTTCACTACTTCCACCAAAAGTTCTAGCCCATACAAAATCACCGGTAGCATCTAATTTTTCAACAAAAATATCCAAAGAACCATTTGAAATATGATTATCAACAAAATTTCCCGGATTAAAATCAACCGTTCCAGCAAAAGAACCGGTTAAAATAATATTGCCATTGTTGTCAATATCAATGGATTTCCCTATATCATTCCCGTTCCCGCCAAATGTTTTTGCCCAAATAAAATTACCATTAAAATCAAGTTTTTGAACAAAAACGTCTTTTAAACCATTTGATGAATGATTATCGACAGTAACGTCAGTATCAAAATCAACCGTTCCTAAAAAATATCCCGTTGTATATATATTACCTGATGCATCAATAACAAGCGACAGTCCGGCATCGTAATCAGTACCACCAAAAGTTCTGGTCCAAAGATAATCGCCATTGGCATCCATTTTAAGAACAAAAACATCGGAGTTAATGGTGCCTGTTGCTTGATGAAAATCAACTGCTATAGCCGGATTAAAATCAACATTTCCGTAAAAATATCCGGTTACTTGCACATATCCGGAAGGACTAATGGCAATATCCGTACCGGCATCATTTCCGGTACCACCAATACTTTTAGCCCAAAGAAAATTACCGGCATTGGTTAAACACATAATAAAAATATCCGATTCTCCCTCTGACGTATGATTATTTACGCCCGGACCGGTATCAAAATCAACAGTTCCCCGAAAATAACCCGTTATGTAAACATTACTACCGCCTTGATCCAGCGCGATACCTAAACCTTCATCGTAATTATTCCCACCAAAAGTTTTTACCCATAAGAGATTCCCGTCAGAGTCAAGCTTTTGAACAAATCCATCATAATGCCCGTTGGAGGTATGAATATCAGTTCCTTGTCCGGGATCAAAATCGACTGTCCCTTGAAAATATCCGGTAAGATATACATTTCCATTATCATCAACAACCATGTCATTAACTTGGTCCATGTCAATAGAACCAAAAGATTTTGCCCATAATAAATTCTGAGCATCTAAATTTTGATTTGCCAGAATTAGAAGAAAGAAAGTGCATAAGAACAAATAACATATTTTTTTCATAACTATATCATTTATAGGTTAATAACTAAACAAAATTAATTAATCAAACATACCAATTTAAATTTAATGAAACTTTTGTTACTTAAATCTGTCATTTTTTTTATATATTCAGAAAAATACTCAATTTAATTAAACAAATACATTATTTTAATGAATTTAATGCAATTTTAAAAATGTATTAGATATAGTTATAAAACTTAAAGATTTCATTAAATCTCATTAATACAAACAATTGAAGTAAACGATTAACCCTTTAAACCTAAAATGGTATGTTAGATTTAAAATTATATTAACTTCTATATTATCTTCATGTGATATAACAATCCTAATAATTAGTTAAAATTAAAAAAATCTTTAAAAAAAATTGTAATTTTGGATCATCAGAAATCTATAAAAATATAAGCATGAAAAGAATAAGTTTAATTATACTGCTATTAACCGGGTGGAGCATTTTTTCCCAAAAAGGCGAAGGCGGAATGTGGATGCCCAACACCATTAAGCAAGTAGAAAGCGATATGCAAAACATGGGCATGAAAATTACTGCAACAGATATTTGGAATGAAGAAAAACCTGCTATCAAAGATGCTGTTGTGCAGCTTGGTAACGGCTGTACGGCTGAGGTCATGTCCGACAAAGGTTTAATTTTTACCAATCACCACTGCGGTTATGATGCCATTCAAACATTATCAACCATAGAACACAATTATTTAGAAGATGGTTTTTGGGCAAATTCTTTTGAAGAAGAACTCCCCGCAGAAGGCTTAACCGTTACCTTTATCGATGATATTATTGATGTGACAGATGAAGTATTATATGGTGTAACTGACAATATGACCGCCAAACAGCGCCAATCTTTGGTTGACAAAAATATTGCCGCAATCAATAAAAAAACACCACAAGACCGGTTTCATAATATTAAAATCAAACCGTTTTTTAAAGGCAATAAATATTATATGATTAAACGGACAACCTTCTACGATATTCGATTGGTTGGCACACCTCCCGCCAGTTTAGGTAAATTTGGGGGCGATACTGACAACTGGATGTGGCCCCGTCACACCATTGACTTTTCCATTTTTAGAATATATGCCGGCAAAGACAATCAACCGGCCATGTACTCGCCTGATAATCAACCTTACAAACCGAAAAAATTCTTAAAAATATCGTTGGAAGATTTGAAACCTGACGATTTTACCATGGTTATCGGGTTCCCCGGAAGAACAACCGAATATTTGACCTCTTATGCCGTTCAACAAAAACAAGATTTACGTGATCCTGCAAGAGTTGCCGTCAGAGAAATATCCTTAGGTATTATGGACAAACGAATGGCAAAAGATAAAGCCTTAAAACTCAAATTGGCTTCCAAACATGCCTCTTTGGCAAATTATTGGAAATTCTGGATAGGTGAAAGTCAAGGTTTAAAAAAGTTTAAAGCCGTAGAAGCCAAACAAAAATTTGAACAAGAATTTTCGAGACGTATCAACCAAAATCCCGAATTGAAAGCCAAATACGGCAATATTTTGCCCCGTTTAAAAGAACTTTATGAACAGCTCAAACCTTATGCCGTGGTCCAAGATTATTCCAGTGAAATATTCGGTCGCAATATCGACTTGCCAACCATAGCTTTGATTGCCGGTATGTTGGAACAACAAAGTAAAGAACGCGGTGAGATGTTTTACAAAATGGCAAAAGATAAATATAAAGAATACCTCTATAACAACATTATTAAAGATTATGACAAAGAGACCGATAAAGAAATTTTTGCCGCCCTTCTCGATTTCTATCTGAAAAAAGTTGACCCTAAATTTGTCAGTCCTGAACTCAAAAACGCTTTACAAGGCAAAACGCCGCAACAATTGGCTGATGAACTTTACAGCCAATCACTACTAAGTAGCAAAGAAGGTCTTGACAAACTTTTTGCAGCCAAAGACAGCAAAGAATTTGCCCAACTTATCGACAAT
>JALVEJ010000320.1 GCA_027031025.1 Flavobacteriales bacterium
TTGCTTCCTATGGCAACCAAACCCGAATAACCGGCTCCGCTGTATAAAGCTTGATAACCAAGCGCTGTATTATCCGAACCGGTTTCATTTAAAGCCAACGCACTGCTACCTACGGCAGTATTGTTGTTGCCTGTAGAGTTGGTGAATAAAGCGGCATTACCGTTTGCCGTATTTTCGCTTCCGTGATTATTAGACGTTAAAGCACTGTAACCGGTTGCAGTGTTGTAGTTTCCAGCGATGTTTGCCTTTAAGGCATCGGCTCCATTGGCAACATTTTGAACACCTGTTGTATTGTTGAGCAAACTTTGATAACCAACAGCATTGTTGTATTGTCCTGTTGTGTTGCTATACAAAGCCGCTTGACCAATAGCGACATTATCAAAACCGGAAGTATTTGCGGTTAAGGTTTGGTAGCCGATTGCCGTATTGCCGTAGCCGGTATTGTCCGCAGGGGTAGCGCTTCCCATAAGTGATTCATATCCGACGGCCGTATTGTAAGTAATGATTCCGGTAGTTGTATTATTGGCATTTGCCATTGCGTTATAACCAACAGCTGTAGAACCACTATTGGCTTTGTTGGTATATAAACTACCATAACCGATTGCCGTGTTATAAGAACCGATTGTGTTGGCTGACAGAGCGCCACTTCCTGTAGCGGTGTTTTTTTGTCCGGACGTATTGGTTGCCATAGTGATGTAACCCACTGCTGTATTACCTGTTCCGGTGTTGTTAGAAGGGGTACTACTTCCTTGCAAGGATTGATAACCGATTGCCGTATTGGAAGTGATATAACCGGATGTATTGTTGTCTGCATTTTCCATAGCTTTATAACCAATGGCTGTAGAACCGCTATTGGCTGTATTGGTATATAAGCTGTAAGAACCCAAAGCAGTATTTCCATATCCGGTAATATTTTGATGTAAAGCATAAAAGCCTAAAGCTGTATTATGATTCCCTTTAGTATTTTCATACATGGCTTCTGTTCCTATCGCCGTATTGTATAAGCCTTCCGTTCCGGTTGCGCCAATACCGTTTTTGTATAAGGCAAAATTACCTATGGCGACTAATCCTGAAAGACTTGTATTATAAGCCAAAGCTTGATTACCAATAGCTGTATTATTTGATCCGGTTTCATTATAATATAAAGCCTGATTTCCTAAAGCAGTATTATTACTTCCCGATGCATTTGTATAAAGTGCTCTATATCCAAACCCTGAATTAGCGGATCCGCCTGTTCCGGAACTTAACACATCAGTTCCAACTCCGGTATTAAAGTAATTTAATGTGTTATTATTGTCCATTTGTCCGGCATGATTTCCCAGATAAACACTTTCGTTATTTGTATGGCCATCGGATAAGTCGTCTATTTTTTGTGCGCCAGTGCCTGACAAACCCGTCCAACTGATTCCGTCGTAATAATAAAATCCTTGCGTACCATCGGTTTGATAGATCAATAAACCCGTAGCGGGTGAAGCTATGGCGTTACGTTGGGCTTCTGTCATGCGGGGAATGAGCATCCCCTTTTGTGTAGATTTGACTTCTAGCATAGCAGACCCATCAGGTGTGGTAGTGCCTATGCCTACTTGACTCGATACGGTTTGATAAGTCAATACCAAACCAATTATGTAAATGATTGTTTTCATGATGATATAGTTTTAGGTTATTATCTTTTTTTTAAAATTGACCCGGCATTGATTTGCCGGATCAATTCAAACAACACAATAATTCGCAATGAATGGTAACCTTAATTATTATGAAAAAAACACCTTTTGACTATTGCGATTTATCAATATCCCAAAACTATATCAGCACTTCTTTTAAGACTTTTGTTTTTTCGCCATAAAATGTTCTTTTTTTGCCATTCACCCGTAAAGATGAGTGTTTTGAAGAATTTTATGCCAGTTTTTTAAATAAAATCACCTTAAAGGGTAGTATCTTTTTAATGAAAAAAAGTCATATTTGCATAAAAAGTAACAAATGTCACCTGTTTTTTTAAGTTTCCGGTAGTTTAAAAAAGTAAAAAACGCTTCTTATGTATAAATTTTATGTTTTTATCTTGATCTATTTTAGTAGTATTCAAAGCCAAATTTCACAATCAAATCCCACAGGTCTTTCTAAAAAAATAAAGTTAAAGTTAGAACAAGCCAGATCTAAGCATCAGTTGGACTCGGCATTATATTATGTCAACCAAGCTATTAATTTGTCAGAACAATCGGCTAATGATTCGTTGATTACTGGCACGTATTACAACAAACCGCTTTTATCGGCTATTCATGGCGATTTTAACCGGACTTTGGTTTATTTAAAAGAATTTGATTCTGTTTTAAACAAACATTATCACCTATATTACGACTTTAGGCGTCAAACTTTATACGCTTATGCTTATGCCATGATAGACAATGCCGATATGTCTTTGCAATACAATAAGAACAGTTTGGAAATGGCAAAAAAAAGCCATGATAGACGTTTATTGGCAGAAGCATATAACAATTTAGGAACATCTTATAAAGACACCGGTCTAAATCGGGAAGCCCGTAAATTTTATAAACTCGCCGACTCTATTTACCTTCAATTAGCAGGGCACGGCACCTATACATTATATAATAATCTCTCACAAGTTGCCCAAAACTTTGAAGAAGCCCAAATGTATTCCGACAAAGCGTTTCATTTGCTTGACACAACCGATTTGCATGATTTGTCATTGTTTTATTTGATCCGGTCGGATGCTTTTTTGCAACAAAAACATTATAATGAAAGCTTGGTAGCTGGCAAAAAAGCTTTTGATCTAGCCCGGGGCATTCAATATGAAATGATTATAAATGAAGCTGTTGCGCATCTTGGTAAAGATTATTTTTATCTCAACCAACCGGATTCTGCCATCATCTATTTAAAACAAAGCTTGCATTACGAAAAAACGAATTGGTCTAATAATATGGAAAACGCCCGGATGTTATCGAAAGCATATCAACAAAAAAAAGATTATAAAAACGCTTTGAAGTATCACCAACTGTTTGTCCAATACCATGATTCTTTAAATTTTCAAGAATCTAAAAATAAATTAATTGAATTTAACATCAAATACGAAACTATTAAAAAAGATAAAGAATTGGCTGATAAGCAACTTTTATTAAGCCAACAGCAAAGTCACATTAATCAGTTGTCCGCCATAGGGATTTTTGGCTTATTGGTTGTGTTGGCTGTATTTCAATGGTTTTTTTACAGACAAAAAAAGAAAAAAATATTGGTTGTTCAACAGTTAGAAAAAGCCCAAGAAATCAATGCTATGCGACATCAATTTTTGGGTAATATTGCTCATGAAATCAGGACACCATTGACTTTAATTTTGGGCAATATAGAATTGGCAATGGAAAATATACAATCCAAAAAGAAATTGCAACCATATTTAAAATCTGCTAGAAATAATGCCAAACGGGTGATTGATGAAGCTAACCAAATATTAGAATTATTAAAATCCGACCAAAAGAAACACCGTTTAAAACCGGTCAATATTTCTTTACGAGATACCATCAATCGAATGGTACTTTCCTTTAAATCATTGATGAATATGAAAAATCTGGAATTGGTATTTGACAATCAAATTCCAGAATCGTTAAGCGTGGAAATAGATGTAGAAAAATTAGAAAAAATAATTAATAATCTTTTATCAAACGCCATAAAATATTCGTCGTCAGAAAGTCAAATTGTCATTGAAGCATTGGTAAAAGAACAAAAGCTGATATTTAAAGTAAGAGATTTCGGACAAGGCATCAATGCATCTGAATTAGACAAAATTTTTGAACGTTTTTACCAAACCAAAGCTGATAGAACGGTTGGCGGCATCGGTATCGGGTTGGCATTGGCTCAAGAGTTTGCCCAAATGATGCAAGGTCAAATAAAAGTCAGTAGCCAACCCGGTGAAGGCAGTTTGTTTGTATTGGAATTGCCCTTAAAAATACTTGAAAACCGGAACGCAGCAGCAAGCAAATCGGTTAAAAAAAGTAAAAATCTCGAAAACAAATCCTATCCGGAAACCGCCAAAAAGCAAAACATATTAATTGTGGAAGACAATCCGGAAATGAGTGCTTATTTGTCTGACTTACTTTGCCCGTTTTTTAATTGCTATAAAGCTTTTGACGGCGAAGAAGCTTTAAAAATACTTAAAGCACAAAAAATAGATTTAATTACATCGGATATTATGATGCCTAAGATGGACGGCATGTATTTTTTACAAGAATTGAAAAAGAACAAGGTTTGGGCGCATATTCCGGTCATTATGATTTCAGCCAAATCATTGGAAGAAGAAAAGCTCAAAGCTTTTGCTATCGGTATCAATGATTATATCATCAAACCATTTAGCAAAAACGAACTTTTGGCACGTATCAAAAACATTTTAAAAACCAAGCAACAATGGGAACAATGGCTGTTTAAAGAAAAGGAATTGATAGACGAAACCGGAGAGACTTATGATCAAAATTTTCTCGAAAAGCTCGAGAAATTAGTTTTGCAAAACTTGTCTGATGAAACTTATAAAATTGCTGATTTAGCCGGTCAAATGGGTTATAGTCAAAGGCAATTAACCCGGTTGGTCAAAAAATACACCGGTTTGAGTCCTGTGCAATATATTTTAGAGTTACGACTACAAAAAGCCTATGCTTATATCAAAAGTAAGCAATATAGTAATTTGTCAGATGTGCGTTTTAAAGTCGGGCTTAATTCTGCTTCCTATTTTAATAAGAAGTTTAAAGCACGCTTTGGGGTTTATCCGCGAGATTTGATATAATTTAATACAAATTTTTACTGTTTGGTTAAAAACACAAAATAATACATATAAATAATGTATAAAAGCAAATAAATACTACCTTTTATCCAACTGATTTTGTGTCGTGTAGGCAAAAGCGCTAATGGAATAATCAAAGCAGAAATGCCTAACATCCATAAAATATCGACATTGATAAGCTTTAAATTGTCAATATGAACAGGTTTGATCATGGCTGTCAATCCTAAAACCGAACCGATATTAAAAATGTTGGAGCCGACCAAATTTCCAAAAGATAAATCTTTCTCTTTTTTAAGCGCTGAGATGATAGAAGCTGCCAACTCAGGGATACTCGTGCCTATAGCCACGATACTGACACCGATAATACGTTCGCTTACACCAAGCTGTCTTGCCAATTCTTTAGCACCATCGACTAAAAACTCAGAACCTGCCCAAAGTGCCACCCCGCCAATTACCAACCAAATCAAAATTTTGAGCAAATTTGCGACAGCTGTATCCTCGTCTATTTCTTCAAGTTCATCCAAATCTATATCACCAGATTGTGAAGCATGTTTGAGTAAAACATATATAAATATAATAAGTAACACGAACAAAATCAAACCTTCAACAAAGCTTAAAATCAAATCATTTTTTAAGAAAAAATACAGTAAGCCTGACAAAAGTAACATGGCAGGAATATTGTATTTATAAGAAACCCTTCGGATAAAAATAGGGGTTAAAATAGCGGTTGCGCCTAAGACTAAAGCCAAATTGGCAATATTGGAACCGACAACATTTCCGAGAGCTAATTCGGGCGACCCGTTCAGTGCCGCATTGATACTGACTAATAATTCGGGTAAAGAAGTAGCAAATGACACCACGGTCATCCCGATTACGATACGCGAAAGCCGGAATTTTAAAGATAAGCCGACCGATGCACGCACCAAATATTCACCGCCTACTACTAATAAAACCAATCCTAAAAGAATATAAAACAATGACATATTTTAATTTTTGCCAAAAATACAAATTAAATTACTTTCGTTTCTTTTTACGGTTTATTTTTTCAGTTTTTGCCGCAACACTCAGTTTTTTATAACGCCGTTCCCGGTACCACCAAATAAAAGGTCCTAAAATCGTTACTCCGATTAATAAAGAGAAAAAGCCATAAATGATATCTTTTTGCGAAAAATGCCAATTCCAAGCAAAAACTTTGGAAAAAATGATGACAAAAATACCATAAGTTATGCCGGTAATTACAGAAAATTTTACAGCCCCCTGTTCACGACGTTTTTGCCAATATGCCATAAATCTTTTATCCGTTTCTTTCATAATTGATATTTTTTCCCTATTTTATTTAATTTGAAGCCTTCCAAAAGTTATACAAATGTAATTATTATTTTGGATAACATACTTGAAAATCTGTTTCTTCTTTCACTACATATACGAACAATTAACTTGTTGCATGGTTCAAGGCTTTGTGTAGTTCGAACAAATAAGCTTATCTTTGTTTTCATAATATCATAAGGTAACAAAATCCAATGCTTCACTCAGCGTTTATAAAACACATAGAAGATATTTGCAGTCGTATCGAACACAAACCGGTTCGATTGCGAGCTTACGAGCGCGTCTCGGGTGG
>JALVEJ010000321.1 GCA_027031025.1 Flavobacteriales bacterium
TTATTATCTTTATATTTTACCTTTTTCAAGCTTTCTTTAATTTTATCAGCTGACAATTTCATAGCTCCATCATTTTGATGCAAAGTTACAAAATATATACCAAGAAGGAATAATAAAAAACCCGGCCACATGACCGGGTTTTTATGCAGGGTAAGAAACGTTTTTAATTCACATCCCAAGGAATCCTGGAATCATTTCTATCTTCAGCAGGTGTTAAATCTTGAACACCGGATTGATAACCGTTGGGATTAAGTGTAGACTCATTGAATGGGTATTTATACCTAGTAGGGATTTGGCCGGTAGCGTTTAAAGGATTAGGATGAGGAGTTAGTACAGGCATATCCAATCTTCTCCATTGTGCCCAAGCCTCAAATCCCATAGGGAAATAAGCCACCCATTTTTCTTCAGCAACAACCAAAAGTTTAGGATTCGGATGACTGTTACCGTAAGTGGCATCATTAGCATCCGCTACACGTGCGGCAGCATAGGCGGCAGCTTGAGGTGTAATGTCAACACCATAGTGAGCTGACAATGAAGCATATGATTGTGTTATGGCATTTGATAACATAGTATCATAATCTTCGGTCGTCCAACCTCTAGCTGCGGCTTCGGCACGGTCTAGATAAACCCATGCTGAAGTGAAGAATGGTAGCGGAGCATTAGGATCTTCCCAAATTAAATCTGTCATTTGAGCACTACCTCCGCTGACACTACATGAATAGGAAGCTCCATCAGAACCGGCAGATGTGCTAAAGATTTGTTCCCTTGCATCTGGCGTATGGTTGTATGAAGGACTACAGCTTGATAGAGGATTATTAATTTTATCTTCTCCCTGTAACGCATCTGTAAATTCTTTTGAAAGAAAGTAGTCACTTCTACGTAATCTTGAATATGGATTTTGTAAAGGTCTATCCTTTATTGAATACTTAATCCAAGCTTCATCGCTCAAAGTTTCTATAACACCAGAAGGATGAGAAAGTGCAGCATTAAATTCAGTACTTGCATAAGCAGCATCTACATCACTAAGTTGCAGTGCTGCGTGCATAATTAGTGAGTTAGCTAACTTTTGCCATTTACTAACGTCACCATTATAAATTAAATCACCTTCTACACCAGGTTTGGCAGGATCCATCATATCCCTTGCGGTTTTTAATTGTTCGATAATATCTTTATAAATATTAATTTGATTATCATATTTAGGGATATGATTGTTTTTATCCAAAGCTTCGGTGTAAGGAATGTCACCGTAAATATCAGTTATGAACTTAAAAATATAAGCCATCATTACTTTATTTACACCGATTTGATTATCAGGATCTCCCATTGATAATACAATAGGATTATCTTTGTTTTCATTTATATAATCAATATTATCCTTAAAATTGGATAACACTTGTACAAACCAAGGGTTCCAACTAATGGGGTTATCAGCATATTGCATTTCAGAAGTATATTGGCCTTGGGTTTGCCATTGTATATAAAAAGTTGGGTTCGTAAAATAAGGTCTTCCGGTATTATTAAAGAAATTCATCATTCCACCGGCAAGCATATCCTTAGGACTTGGTTCATTTGGCCCTATAGGATCTTTATTGATATCACCAAAATCAATACTATCACACGAATTTAATAGGATTGTAAAGATTATGGCTAATTTTAATAATTTTATTGTTTTCATTGCTATCATTTTTTAAGTTTAAAATGTAAGTTTTATGTTCATTCCTATTCTTCTGGTGCCCGGTAATTGACCATCTTCACCATAAGTTTGTGACAATTCAGATGGATCCCATCTGTGATAGTTATCTTTAGATACTGAGATTAACCATACATTGGTGCCAATCACACTGATGGTTGCACCTTTTAGATATTTTCCAAGTACCTTTTTAGGTAGTTGATAAGTTAAGCTGAGCTCTCTCAATTTTAAATAACTTGCATCGTGAATAAATGGTCCTGCAATATCATTATCTGCAAATTGTTTAAAATAATTTTTCGCAGGAACATTAGTACTGAATGAATTACCTGAACCATCTACCCCTTCTACATCAACACCATTATCTCTATTTCCTCCAACGGCTGTTTCTTCATACAATCCTGAGTAATAACCCCAGATTTCTGAACCGGAGTAAAATTTACCACCTTTCTGAAATGTAAAATGAGCGGCTAATTTGAAATTTTTGTAATCAAATACATTAGTGAAACCACCAGTGAATTTTGGAAGGACCGAACCAAAGTATACTTCTTCAGGGATATAGTATCCAGAAGGATTAAGTACTGGATTACCATTTTCATCCCTCTTAATATCATAACCTTTGAGTTGGCCCCATTCTTTATGTTCCACATGTACAAGTGTTACTCTACCCCATGTATCACCATCAGACCACCATCTACCACCTGGGGCAACCATTTCTTCTGAACCTCCCGGTACAACGTCAACAATTGTTTTATTTTTATTAAAGTTAACATCCAAATTCCAATTGAAATCTTCAGTTTTAACAATATTAGCACCGGCTGATAATTCTATACCGGAACGGTGCGATTGACCTCCATTTGTTAGAAAACGACTGTAACCTGTTGCACCGGTAATAGTTTGGAAAATGATTTCATCCTTACGCTTTTCATAATAATAAGTAAAACTTAGTCTGTACTTATTATCATAAAATTCCAAATCAAAACCGGTTTCAAAAGAAGAATTGATAGCAGGTTTCAGATTATGATCTACCATGTAATTGGGTGTTACAAGTGTAGCATACCCTTGATGAGGAACACTTAAAAAAGGATAGCGTGGATAAATCAAATGAGCTCTAACATCTGATCCCACTTGAGCCCAACCTATTCGCAATTTACCAAATGTTAAAATTTCAGAAAGTTTTTCATTATTTTGAAAACTTTCCATCGAAGTGAAGTTATATGTTAGACCTACCGATGGATAGAAGTATCCGTTTTTCTCGGGGAATAGTGCAGAACTCCAGTCTTGTCTAGCGGTAGCTTCTAAAAATAATAAATCTTTATAGCCAATGGTGGCTTTACCAAATAATGAGAATACCTTTTTACGTCTTTTTTGAAATACTGTTGTAACTGGTTGAGTAGTATTATCAAAACGGTATACATCAGGAATTATCAAATAATTTTCATCATTTTCATAATCCATCCATTGTCTCTCTCTATCAAAACGCAAACTCCTCAATGTACTACCACCTAATAAATCAACATTGATATTTTCGCTTAAATCGTTTTTATAAATAAGATACAAATTATAATTATCTTCAGTAAAACGCCAATTATCAATACCAAAACTGTTTGATAGAGGAGTAAATAAACGTTGTGAGGAATATGCTAAAAAGAACGGAAGTTTAAAATTTTCATAACTGTGTTCTTGCATTCTTGAAACAAGAATTTTTGCTTTTAAATGATCTGTTATTTTGTGTTCAAATGAAATGCTTCCGGCTAATTGATTTCCATTTCTTTCATTTTTATATTCTCTCATCCAAGTATAAGGATTAAACCAGAAAGCCAATTTTACAAAGTCATCTTTTAAAAATGGTAACCAACCTAGATAAGAAGGTCCCCACCAGTTCCAAGATGCGTGATAGCCCTCAGGTGTTTTTAAATCAATTAGTTCTCTCATTTTTTTCATGTTAATTTGCCGTGCAAACCATTGATTAAAACTACCTGAACTTTGATTAGCATAATCATCGTTGAAATCACCTAACCTGTCAAATTTCGAATAATTAACATTAAAACCTACTTTTGTTTTGGAACTGATATCATAATTTAAATTAGCCGTTATATAATTTCTTTTATACTTAGAATAAGGAATAATACCTTTTTGATTTAAATTTGTAAAAGATACTCTTGCGTTATATTTATCACCGGATGAATAAACTGAAAAATTATTTTTTACATATACACCGGTATCAAAGAAATCCTTAATGTTATTGGGTTGAGCTTCCCATTTGGCCTTTTGGCCCAAATAAGGGCTGTCAGGGAACCAAGCATACCAAGGCATGTATTCTCTACCGTCAAATTTAGGACCCCAACTTTCATCATAAAGTGTATTTTTTATGAAATTTGCACCTTGAAATTCAGGATTATTCCATTCTGGGTAAACTGCCCAATAAGTAGCAGGTGTAAAAGAATCAGTGAATGGATTATAAAAAGTTTCTGTTGCGCCAATGCTAAATGTTCCCCAATCTAAATCCCCTACTGTTCCTTGACCATATTCATTTTGATATTTAGGTAAATAAGCAACGTTTTCAAAGGAAATTTTGCTGTTGATTTCTACACCAAAATTACCAGCCTTTGCTTTTTTTGTGGTGATAACAACCACGCCATTTTCACCCCTTTGTCCATAAATAGCAGTAGCGTTTGGTCCTTTCAAAACTTCTACACTTGCTATATTATCCGGGTCAATAAATGAAGGATTAGTAACAGGAACCCCATCTACGATATATAGAGGGTCACTGTCAGTGGTTAATGAAATCCTACCTCTAATTCTTACTTTAGGAGCAAAACCCAATTTAGAACCGGCTTGATCTAAAACTTGAGCTCCGGCCACTTTTCCGGCAAGTGCACTTTCAACATTGGAAATGTCAGAAATAGCAAGTTTTTCAGCTTTTACGTTCTGAACAGCATATGAAAGCGTTTTGACTTCCTTTTTTTCTCCGGTAATGTCTAAAACAACTGCTTCCAGTTGCTCTCCGGATTGGAGTTGAACATTAATTACATTTTGATTTCCTACCTTGACTTCTTTGTCTTGGTATCCTACATACGAAAATACCAATACGTCGTCCGGAGTGGCCATGATGGAGAATTTTCCATCAAAATCCGTTACCGTCCCGTTACTGGTTCCTTTCACTAAGACATTCACGCCGGGAAGCGGTTCACCTGTACTTGCGTCTGTAACCGTTCCCGTAACCTTTTTCTGTTGCGCAAATGAAATTTGCACCAACAACGCCAACATCAGCGTTACGAGTCCTTTTAGCTTTGTTCTCATTCTATTTGATTTTAAATTGCTAGCTACAAATATAAATAAGTTTCATTTAAATTACAAAATACTTTGTCTTACTTATGGGAAATAAGCGTGTTTCAATAAAATTCACCAATAAATCTTCCATTTTATTATTGATGTAAAAGGTTGATTATCAATAAGAAAACCTTTTTTGTAATTCCATCTCAATTCAAAACTGATTTTTTGATTTTTTTTTGTAAAATCAAAGCCTGCACCCGCCATAAGAGAGGTTTTTTGAGATTGAACCGTGCCTCCTCCGTGCAATATTTCATGAAAAATATAAATGTTTGCTCGTTTTGTTAAAGGTTTATCCCATTTATTTATCAGATATTGAACAGCACTTATATCAGTCAAATGAAGTGTGAAATGTGGAAGTTTGTTTCCGGTTGAAACCATCAATGATTCCAACATGTTTTTTGAAAAAATTCCCCACAGCTCATTTTCCCAACTCCACTTGGGAAATCTTTGTAAATAAAAAAATGAATATTGAACTGTGAAAGTTTCCTTGTTTTGTTGAAAAAACGAAAGCTCAAAAGTAATATCTCTTGTAGGTTTATTGTTTTTGTAACTTGTTATAATCCCGGGCAAGGTTTTGCTTTCCAATCCGGTTTTTTGAACTAAAACCCCCATCCCTAACTTGTATGCTCCACTCAAATAGGTTAAATGCATAAAATGCTGTAACAGAAAAAGCGAATCCTCCCGTATATCCGATTGAAAACGCACATAGGCGTTGACCGGCAACCCGAAAAGGGCAGGAACATGAAAACTGGCCAAATAGAATTTATTTTTATCCTTGCCCGTGTATTTAATCCGGGTGGTTTCAAACAATCCCAGCAAGTTTTTTTCTTCCAAAAAGGCATGGCCGAACCATTTTGAACCCGAATTAAATCCGATATTTATATCTGTTGTAAAATGCTGCATGTCTTCCGGTTGGATAAAGGCGGTTACGGTTTGATTCACTTGAGCCAATCGCATGATGGAGTTGGCGCCAAACAGATATTGTCCCCATCTTCTTATTTCATCCGGTTTTTTGTTTTGAAGCACCCTGCCAAAACGTCGCGGCACTTTTTGTTTATCCGTGATAAAGACAATACTGTCTACCAAAAAAGATGAAGAATAAATATAATGTTTATTGCTCCGGCTAATGATTGAATCGGTGCGTAAATCCATATCCGGTTTTCGTTCTGATATGGAAGAATTACTTATATATATAATAGTATCCCGCGGCGAAACCTTAATTTGTCCATGGGAGACTGCGACAACCGAAAAAAAACAAAATAGAAAAATCTTTTTCATGATGAATTATATAACAAAAGTATTGAAAACTTATTGTAAATCACCCGGTAAAATATTTTATATGTTT
>JALVEJ010000322.1 GCA_027031025.1 Flavobacteriales bacterium
ATTTGATATACACATATATATTACCCACTTAAATCGATGTTTAGCCAAAAAAATCTGCAAAAAATTTTTCAACAAATCAAAAAAACTTAATATCTTTGCAATCTCAATTTTGCGGGTGTGGTGAAATTGGTAGACACGCCAGACTTAGGATCTGGTGCCGCAAGGCGTGGGGGTTCGAGTCCCTTCACCCGCACTCTTAAAAAACACCGGTATTTTTGCACCGGTGTTTTTTATTTTTCTAAAAGTTTGAAATGATTAATACCGCTAACATATTTATGATAGTTCACCAAATTGAACTATTTTCATATAGCATCGGTATAATACCCAAATCCTTTTGGGCTATTTAATATTTGAAATTGGTATAAATTCCTTAATCCATCTAATCAAAAGCAGTATTATGGCGTGAAGTGGGTGAGAGTCATCAAAGAACAAAGGCAGATGATGAAATACAATAAATCCTCATTTCCTCAATTTATAAGCAGAAATAAACTATGAAGCCCGCTTCGGTACAATCCCGTCCCGACTTTCGTCGGGATCGGGATCACTCAGCGACCTACTTATCAATTCCTCATTTCCTCATTTCCTCAGTTTTTTTTATATTTGTTCTCAATTTTTGCTTAATGAACCTCTATATTCAAGATTTAATAAAAGCCATTCCGCTGGGAATTTCTTTGAGTTTTCTCATTGGTCCGGTGTTTTTTGTTTTGCTTGAAACTGCGGCAACCAAAGGCGCACGGGCGGCAATTGTTTTGGATTTGGGCGTATTGTTTGCCGATTTGGTTTTTATTGCGGTCGCTTTTTTAGGCAGTTATAAACTTTTGGCGCAATTGACACATCATCCGGCACTATATGCCTTGGGCGGTATGATTATGATGATTTACGGCTTGATAACCATTATTAGAAAACCAAAAGTAGAGACTTTGGAAAACCAAACCGAAATAGAAATACCAAAGAATAATTATCTCGGCTTGTTTGTCAAAGGTTTTTTGTTGAACTTTATCAATATCGGTGTTTTGGCATTTTGGTTGGCTATGATTGTTATTTTTTCGCCTAAATTGGAATTAAATCCTTACCGGATTTTTATCTTTTTCGGGGGTATTTTGTTAGGCTATTTTTTGATGGATTTGGTTAAAATTTTGTTAGCCAAACAATTTAAATCGAAAATGACGCCCAAACGTGTGGTTAAAATTCGCAGGTTGATAGGCGTTGTCTTATTAATAGCCGGTATTTATTTGATATATGAAGGTTTTGCCGAAGATAAAAAAATAAGCATTAATCAAACAATTGAGCATTTTAAAGACAATTAATTTTGTCACACAAAACTTATATTTTCATGCTAATTGTCTGAAAATCAACTTATAAATTATAGAACGAATACTTACCATTCAAAAAAAGCGGTTCTCAACACTCAGAATAGTTCACACCTCTGCCCTATTTAAAAAAATGCTTAATAATATCGTTACCGTTTACCAGCAAGACCAAGGCCAATAGTAAAACAAATCCGGCTATTTGAGCATATTCCAAAAACTTTTCATTAGGTTTGCGACCGGTTATCATTTCATAAATGGTAAACAAAGCATGGCCGCCGTCAAGTGCCGGAATGGGTAAAACGTTCAACACCGCCAACATAATAGACAAAAATGCCGTAATAGTCCAAAATCTTCCCCAATCCCAAGTGTCCGGGAAAATTTTGGCAATGGTTATAAAACCGCCAACACCTTTATAGGCACCGGTTTTCGGATTAAAAATCATTTTTAACTGGTCAATATAGCTCAAAAAGGTTTCTTTAGTGCGTTTTAGTCCGGCCGGAATAGATTGCAGAAAACTATATTTTTTATTGACCACTTTGACATAACCACGCTTTTCCCATTCTTTTAAATCGCCGTTGAGCTGCACGCCTATTTTGCCATTTTCATCAATCTTTAAATCCACTTCAACCGGTTGTCCGTCACGTAAAACGGTAGCTTTGACGGTTCCGCCTTTATGCGCTTCAATTAGTGGTTTAACCTCATCAAAATAGTCTGTTTGTTGTCCGTTAACCGCTATAATTTGGTCGCCTTTTTGTAATTTACCTTTATTGGCTTCCGAAGCTACTTGTTCTACAATAAACGGAAAACGAATCATGGTTAAACCTTTTTTCTTCGGATCTTTTTCATCAACTAATTTTTCGATAAAATTAACCGGAAAATTGATGGTTTTTATGTCACCCTTACGTTCTATTTCTACGGTTTTGGCAGTGATTATTTTAGCGTCTACCGTGTTGGCATACTTAACAGGCTCATTGTTGATTTTCAATATTTTATCGCCGGTTTTCAAACCGGTTTCTTTAAGGGCGGGATGCAAAATTTCCAATCCGCCTTTGACAGACTCCATGGGCACCAATTGTTCGCCGTAAGTATAAGCCAAACCAATATAAATTGCGATAGCCAACAGCACATTGACAATCACACCGGCAAGCATAATAATCAAGCGTTGCCAAGCCGGTTTACTACGAAATTCCCACGGCTGCGGCTCTTGATTGAGAAACTCTTTATCCATACTTTCATCAATCATACCGGCTATTTTGACATACCCGCCAAGGGGCAACCAACCTATGCCATATTCCGTTTCACCGATTTTTTTCTTAAACAAAGAAAAGCCGGGGTTAAAAAACAAATAAAACTTTTCAACTTTAGTGCCGAAATATTTAGCAGCCAAAAAATGTCCCAATTCGTGTAAGACAACTAAGATACTTAAACTTAAAAGTAACTGAAATATAATGATTAAGGTTGTATTCATATCTTAACTAAAAATTTATTGTAGGCAAAAATAAACTATTTTAACATAATAAATGACAAAGAAATGTTAATTCCTAAAAAACGCTTAAACTTTGTTGTTTTGTGTAATTAATAAATATAAATTCGGAGGATTAAATAATCATAACAATTATCTTTTTTAACATCATTTCACTCCTACGGGGTTCATAAATTTGGATAACCCCATGTTCGTTCGGGTGAGATTATTACATTAAAACAATGATAAATTGAATGAAACTTGAGTTTTAATCAACCAAAACCGACATTCGTTAAATGGCTATTGAGTTTTAAACAATTTTCTTGTTCTTTTGTTAAAAATTTTCGGCTAACATCTAAAATAATCTATGTAAAATCAAAATATTATGTAAATTACCCCGATGAAAAAATTCTTTGTTGTTTTTGTTTACTTTATAGCTCTGAACCTCTTGGCTCAGGGCTATAAGCATTTTACCATAGAACAAGGCTTGCCAAGCAACAGGGTTTATAAGATTTTGCAAGATTACGATGGTTTTATTTGGATAGCCACCGATAAAGGTTTGGCAAAATTTGACGGCGACTCGTTTAAAAATTTTACCATTGCCAACGGCTTACCCAGCAATGATATTTGGCAGATTCTTATCACCCGCGACAATAAAATTTGGTTTTTTACACGCTCTGACAGAATAGGCTATATTCAAAACGATTCGGTTTATGCTTTTCCGGCTGAAAAAGGCGAATTTCTCTATCCAACACAAATCAATACTGATTTAAACAAGATATATTTTAAAAGTTACAGCCAAAATTATCATTTAAAAAATCAAAAATGGCAAGTGTTTCCTTTTACAAAAAGTGAACAATTTTCATATCCGCCTCTTAAACTTATCAATCGTAAAAACCGGTATTTATACTTTCAGTTTACAGAAAACAAAAAAACAAGCCGGCAAATTCATCTTATGGATAGTCTTCTGCATACTTTAAGTTCCATACATTTTCCTTATGACAGAATATATGTCAAAGGACAAATAAATGACAGTTTGGTTGCCGTTTCCTCAGAACAAGGCATTCACTTTATCAATCTTCACAACTCAAAAGCTTATCATATCATCAAACCGGATGTTTTTAAGAAAAATATCTACATCAGAGCATTAGCCACCGACCAAAACATACAAATTTCAACTAAAAATTTCTGGGCTAGTTTAGATGCCAATTATCATTTAAAAAACGAAAAAGTTTTTCCTGAAAAATTTCATCTGTCTACAGTATTCAAAGATCGTCAAGGTAATTTTTGGGGAACTACTTATGCCAAAGGCGTCTATTTTTTTCCTAAAAACGCATTAAGTAGTCGAAATTTGCTTCCGAATGAGCCGGTGCAGTTTTTAAAAGTTTTTAAAGACCAATTATTTGCCGGAATTTTAAACAAAGGTATTTACAAATTAAATCCTAAAACCGGAAAATTTGATGTTTTTTATAAAATAAATGATTACCTCTTTGATTTTCTCTATGAAAACGATCAAAATTTCGGCATCATGGCAAACACGTCCACTTTTATCAAAAAAAATGGTAAGATGATTGAATATGAACGTGTTGGAAAAGGTTTGTTATATCTTAACAAAGATTTATATGCCATTAGAGAACGTGGGCAAATAACCGTTTTTAATCGTGATTTGGAACTCATCAAAACTTATCCTATTGAAGGAAGCAATGATTTTATTACCTATAACAATCACTTGGTTTGCGGCACGCCGGTCGGACTATTTAAGATTGTTAATGACTCAATCAAACGCATACATTTTGAACCCAACCACACCGCCATACCGGTTTTATCGCTAAACAAAATAGACAACAAATTGATAATAGGGACAGACGGACTAGGCGTTTATGTCTTGGACGAACATCAAAAATCACAATTCCTAAAAGAAACCAAAGGACTTATCGTCAACCATATATTTGTAAAGGATAGCAAACTGTGGTTGGCGACCCAAAAAGGCGTTTTCAATTATCTTTTAAAGGACGGTCAACTACAACTAAACAGAATCATGCGCAAAACCGATGGCTTGATTTCCGATCATGTCAACCATGCGGTTATATTTAACAACAAACTTTTTACCTCAAATTATAGCGGCGTCACTTCTGTCAACCGAAATGATATTCAAAATTTACCGGTGCAAAAAATCTATTTTAAATCCGTTAGCTATAACGGACAAAATATGGACCAAAATAACCATGTACCCTACCGGAAAAACAACAATTTACTCTTTAACTTCGGTTTGATAGATTTTACCGGACAAGAACACAACCGGTATTTTTACCAATTGTTACCCGTGCAAAATAATTGGTTGGAAATTGATTCAAAAAACATCAATTTTAACAATTTAAAACCCAACGATTACACCTTCAAAGTAAAAGTAGTCAACCCTTACCGGCAAGCTTTTAGCAAGTCGTTTAGTTTTAGCATTACTCCGTTGTGGTGGCAAACCGGATGGGCGCACGCACTTATGGTTATTGCCATTCTTTTTACATTTTTTACGCTGGCATACTGGATGCGACGTAAAGAACTCCGAAAACAAAGAGCCAAATTATTGGCGCAAAAACAAATGGCAGAATTTGAATTGCATGCCCTGAGAAGTCAAATGAATCCTCATTTTGTGTTTAATTCGTTAAACGCCATTCAATATTATATCAACGACGAAAATTATGATAAATCGGAAACCTATTTGGTTAAGTTTTCAAGATTAATCAGAATGATTTTTGAGTTTTCACGTAAAAAATCCATTGCATTAAAACAAGAGATTGACTTGTTAAAATCTTATCTCAATCTAGAAAAGATGCGTTTTGGAGAACGTTTTAACTATTGCATAAATATTGATAAAAAACTCAATATCGACCAAACCGAAATTCCGACTTTATTACTGCAACCTATTGTTGAAAATGCGGTTAATCACGGTATTTTTCACAAAAAAGGTAAAGGCACCATTTGCTTGGATTTTAAATTTATAGATAATAAAACATACGAAATTCAAATCAAGGACGATGGCGTCGGGCTGGAAAAATCTGCCGAAATCAATAAACGTTCGCTCAAAAAACACCAATCCCGTTCCACCCAAATATTAAAAGACCGCATCAAATTGCTTAATATGTCCGGCAAATGGCATATTGATTACGAAATAATTGATTCAACTCAAAACAAACAAACACCTTACAATACCATTGTTAAACTTAAAATCACGAAACTATGATCCGTTGTATATTAATTGATGACGAAGCCAAAGCGCTTAAAATGCTTCAAAAGAAAATAGAAAAAAAATTTCCGCAACTGGAAATTTTAGAAACATTTCAAGATCCGGAAAAAGCCGTTGAAGCCATAAAAAACTTACAACCGGATTTGGTTTTTCTAGACATTGCCATGCCCAATATGAGCGGGTTTGATGTCCTGTCACAATTTGACGAACCGGATTTTGAAGTAATTTTTGTCACGGCTTATGACAATTATGCCATTCAAGCCATCAGGCATGCAGCTATCGGATATATTGTCAAACCAATTGATGACGAGGCACTTACGGAA
>JALVEJ010000323.1 GCA_027031025.1 Flavobacteriales bacterium
ATGTTTTTGGCTTATTTAACTTGATTTTCAGTGCCAGGTAAAAAGTGAAAAAGTGCAAGATTCAATATTGGTCAACCTATAAAATTTATCATTTCCTCAAATTGTAAGCAGGTATAAGATATAAATTCATAAATTAACACCAATGAACCGCAAAGACTATGAAGCAGAACAAATGTTCACTTTCTAAAAAATCCGGTCATTTCGATACATCCCGACTTAAGTCGGGACACTCAATGACCTGTGTATTCCTCATTTCCTCAAATCATAAGCAGAATTATTATATGAAATAATGAGTAAACATCATAGGAAATAATTAAATATGAAGTAGTAAAAAATTCTCAATCCCTCAAAAAATTATGCACAAAGTCGTTATATCTCTCGGAAGTAACCTCGGTAAGCCTTTTAAGAACTTACAATCAGCTGTTGATTTCTTAAATATTTTTGCCGGTAAAATCAATAGTATTTCACCGGTGTATCAAACCAAAGCTTGGCAGTTTGACGGAAAGGATTTTTTAAATGCCGCACTTATTTTACAAACCCATTTACCGCCAGATGAACTCTTGCAAAAAACCCAGCTGATTGAACGGATGATGGGACGCCGAAGCAAATCGCAAAACGGTCAATATCAGAACCGTTTGATTGATATTGATATTTTATATTTTGATGACCGGCAAATTAATACCCCCGATTTACAAGTGCCGCATCCTTTACTATCACAGCGTAATTTTGTATTAAAACCTTTAAATGATATTTTACCTGATTTTTTTCATCCTGTTTTGCAAAAAACTCATCGGGAATTACTAACTTTATGCCCAGATAAAACCCCGGTTAAATTGATAGATAAACAATTAAAAATCAACGAGTTTCCATACAACTTCATAGCCATTGAAGGCAATATTGGTGCCGGAAAAACGACATTTGCAACCCAATTTGCCAATGATGTCAATGCTAAACTGGTTTTGGAACGTTTTGAAGAAAATCCTTTTTTACCGAAATTTTACCAAGATCAAAAGCGTTATGCTTTTCCTTTGGAAATGTCTTTTTTGGCTGACCGTTACCAACAATTAACCGATGATTTATCGCAATATGATTTGTTCAAAACTTCTGTCATTTCGGATTATTATGTATTTAAATCTTTAATTTTTTCAAAAGTTACACTTTCGGAAGATGAATATGCTTTGTATCGTAAGATTTTTAATTTTATGTATCGCGACTTGGTCAAGCCCGATTTATACATCTATTTATATCAAAATGTAGAGCGCTTACTAAAAAATATCAAAAAACGCGGGCGTTCCTATGAACAATCCATAACAGGTGAATATTTGGAACAAATTCACGAAGGTTATATGAATTTTATCAAAACCCAAAAAGACCTTAACATCTTGATTTTGGACATCAGTGATATTGATTTTGTTGAAAATCCGGAATATTACTACCAAATGGTGCATAAAATCTTGTCATATGCCCAAAAAGACCAACCGGAACATTTGGTTATTGAAAAAATGTAGTTTTTAAATCATTTTTAAATCTCACTTCAGTCTGTCAATAATAACATTTTAGTCTGTTTGAAAAAATAATCCGATATAATAAAATTGGGTCATTATTCCTATACAACTCTTTCAATTATCTGTAATTTTCAGGAAAATTTTTATACTTTATCAGCGCAAATTATATTAAATCCATTTAATTATTAAAAAAGTAATAAAATAGTGTTAAAAAAATGATTTTATTTTTAACTAAACGACTTTCATATTTTATTTTATATTTAAGTGTTGAAAATTTATAACTTTGTCTTTATTTTAAATTTAAGTAACAAAAAACAAACATTTATGAGATTATTTTTATTTATATCATTGTTAGTGGCTTCAATGATGAGCTATCAAGTTACAGCCCAAAAAAAGCCCAATTTCATAACCCGATCGCAACCGGTTCAATATGTTCCGGCTTTAAGTTCTATGAAAAATTTGCCAAAACCAGAAACAAAAGGTGAGGTTAATCCAAAAAGACGTTCGGGGCAAAATATTGTCGTACCCGGAAAAGGTTTTCCCAAAGGGATGGATCCTGTTTTACAAATTCCGGGGCGTAGTCTGTCACACCCCGTCAGAAGTCCGTTATTGACTTTTGAAGCGGCACACGATGGTGCCACACCCTCTGACCCAACCGGAGCAGCCGGTCCTAACCATTATGTTATGGCTTATAATACCGCTTTTAAAATTTTTGATAAAAACGGCAATGTATTAGTCAATGAAACCGCTTTAAGCGCTTTGTTCCCCGGACATACCAGTGACGGTGACCCTATCGTTTTGTATGACCAATTTGCAGACAGGTTTGTCATAACCAATTTTGATGTTTCGTCAAATCCTAACAAACTTTTAGTGGCTGTTAGTCAAACCGCAGACCCTGTTAACGGTGGCTGGTATATTTATGCTTTTAATGTTACGGGAGGCATGCCAGATTATCCAAAGTTTTCTATTTGGAGTGATGGATATTATGTTACAGCCAATTTAAATTCTAGTTCAGCCGGCACAAGTGACGTCGTTTTTGCTTTGGAGCGTGATAAAATGATAGCCGGTCAAACCACTGCCCAAATGGTCGGATTTCCCTTACCGGGTATTGCTACCAATGGTTTCTACTCACCCTCAGGTTTTAACGTCAATGGTAACCAAATGCCGCCTGCCGGCAATGCGCCAATTATTTATATGCAAGACGATTCGTGGTCAGGCATTAATCAAGACCATTTAAAAATTTGGAATATCAATGTGGATTGGACAAATCCCAATAATTCAAGCATTAGTAACCCACAGCAATTACCGACTGCCGCTTTTAATAGCGTCTTCAATAATGGTAGTTTTTCAAACTTACAACAGCCCAACGGGATAAAAATTGATGCTTTACAAGCTACAGTGATGTTTATGACCAATTACCGACGATTTGCTAATTATAATTCCGTGGTTTTAAACTTTGTTGTTAATACCAATAATCAAGGTAAAGCCGGTATCCGCTGGTATGAATTGCGTCAAAATAATGACGGAGATCCATGGACCATCTATCAAGAAGGCACTTTTATGGACCCTAGCAATCACAATACATTTGCCGGCTCTATCAATATGGATAAATTGGGAAATATCGCTTTGGGGTACACTATAGTTGATACAAACCAGGTTCCTGAGTTACATTATACCGGACGCATGGCGAATGATCCTTTAAATCAAATGACCATTACACCGGATATAGTTACACCCGGCATTAATTCCGACCCGGCTAGTCGTTATGGGGACTATGCCCAGTTAACCGTAGATCCTACGGATGATAAAACCTTTTGGTTCATAAGTGAGTATTTTACCAATCAAGGTAGAGCCGACCAAGTTGCTAAATTCAAATTTGCATCCGATTATAACTATGATGCCGGCATTTCTAATATTACCGCTCCGGTAAGCGGAATTTTAAGCAATAATGAACAGGTTAGTGTTACCATAACAAATTATGGCTTACAAAGTATCAGTAATTTCCCTGTTAAATATCAAATTGATAATGGTAGCATCATTACAGAAAACTTTAACGGTAGTATTGCGCCGGGAGGTTCAGCCAACTTTACTTTTGCTACTACTGCCGATTTATCAACGGTAGGTCACACATATGTCATAACAGCTTCAACAGCTTTGAGTAACGACCAAGATAATACTAATGATTCGGCTAGTGTTCATGTTACTAATTTATACCCGAACGATACCGGCGTTACCAATATTTTAAGCCCGCAATCAGGAACTGGATTGGGCAATGCAGAAAGTATTCAGGTAGAAATAACCAATTTTGGTGGCGCTTCGCAAACCAATGTACCGGTAAGCTATACTTTAGACGGACAAACCGTCAATGAAACAGCTCCGGGTCCTTTTGCACCTAATGCCACCGGTGTCTATACCTTTGCGCAAACCGGTGATTTTTCTCAAATCGGTGATCATGTTTTAACGGCTCAAACCAATTTGTCCGGTGATGCCGATACGTCAAATGACAGTTTTACAGCAACTATTACACACACCATGTGTCAACCATCTAGTAACTGTGGTTATGGTGATGAAATTTCAAACGTACAATTTGGCACAATCAACAATAGTTCAAGTTGTACCGGAACCGGCTATTCGGATTTTACGAATATGTCAACAGACTTACAAGCCGGTAGTTCTTATGATATGACGGTTACGGTAGAATATTCCGAAGAATATTTTACCGCTTGGATTGATTTTAACGATGATTTTTCATTTGATTCGACCGAAAAAATTGTTCCGGATTATGAATTTGGTGCTAGCGGTTCAGGTTCGGGGAGTTTTACAAATACCTTTACAGTAGACATTCCTGCAAATGCTAATTCAGGAGAACATTTGATGCGTTTGAGAACCAACTGGCAAGACCCGGTTCCTGATGCTTGTTCTGATGTCTCATATGGCGAAACAGAAGACTATAAAGTGAATATTCTAACTAGTGGAGGTATTGATGTATTTGAAGGTAATCAAATTACACTTCAAACAATAGATAACAATCATTTCTTGGTGACCTTGAAAAGTCCTAAATACCGTAAAGATGTTAATATTAAAGTTTATACCATGGGCGGAAAAGAAATTGTGAATCATAATTTGAAAAACAGGCAAGGGGAATATACCTACGATTTAAATCTGCAATATGTTGCAAAAGGTATTTATTTATTAAGAATCGGAAACGATGAAGCCGGTAAGATTAAAAAGATAATTGTGAAGTAGTTTCTACATTATCAAATAAACAAACCGGGTAGCTTTATGTTATCCGGTTTTTTTATAAAACAGAAACAAAAATCAGGTTGTCTTGTGCTGCTCTTATGTTAAAATGACAAAATGTTTCTCTCCCGACACAAGTCGGGGGCGAAATGACAGGGATGTTTTGATGACCGGCGCTTCGATAACTTCGGTGGCTTCGGTACGTTCTTCGCTCACTCAGAACACTCAGCCACCTAATTTTCTGCTTCAATGCCGGTGGCTTCGGTACACTACTCCCCCGACCTTGTGTCGGGGTCGTAGCACTCAGCCACCTTACCGCCCCATATACACCAATAAAACCGAAATATCACTAGGCGAAACGCCACTGATACGACCGGCTTGGGCGATGGTTTTAGGTCGGATTTTCATCAATTTTTCGCGTCCCTCGTAGGAGATGGATTTGATTTTACTGAAATCAAAATCATCGGGAATGGGAATGTTTTCCAAGCGGTTGAGTTTGTCGGCATTCAATTTTTCTTTTTCGATATAACCGGCGTATTTGAGGTGTATTTCGGCTTGTTCTTTGACCGGTTCGTCAATATTATTTTGCGCTACAAAGGTTTTTACGGCATCTAATTGCATCAAATCGTCAAAATTGAGTTGCGGACGTGAGGCAATTTTATACAACTTCATTTGTTGTTTGATAGGTGAGGATTTTTTGTTTTCTAAAACAGGATTTACCTCCTCGGGCTTTACGCTTTGTTTTTTAAAAAAATCGAGAATTAAGTCCGTTTTTTTAAGCTTCTCCTCTACTCTTTTGAGGCGTTTATCCGATGCCAGACCAATAGCATGCGACGGCGGTGTTAAGCGAATATCGGCATTGTCTTGTCGCAATAAGGTGCGATATTCCGCCCGGCTGGTAAACATCCGATACGGCTCATCGACACCTTTGGTAATCAAATCGTCTATCAGGACACCGATATAGGCTTGGTCACGCTTTAAAATAAAAGGTTTTTGTTCTCGCAATTTTAAAACCGCATTAATCCCCGCCATTAAACCTTGGGCGGCGGCTTCTTCGTAACCGGTGGTCCCGTTGATTTGTCCGGCGAAATATAAATTATCAATTAACTTGGTTTCCATAGTATGCTTGAGCTGTGTCGGAGGAAAATAATCGTATTCGATAGCGTAGGCAAATTGCATAAAACGGGCGTTTTCAAAGCCGGGAACTTTTCGTAAAGATTCGTACTGCACTTCTTCGCTCAACGAACTGGAAAAACCGTTGATATACATTTCATAAGTATGCCAACCTTCGGGTTCTACAAACAGTTGATGCCGGTCTTTGGACGAAAACCGCACGATTTTATCTTCAATACTCGGGCAATAGCGCGGACCTACACCGTCGATCTCGCCCGTAAAAAGCGGTGATTCTTTAAAACCGATACGCAAATTGTCGTGTACTTCAGGATTGGTATAAGTGATAAAACAAGAGCGTTGCTCTTTTAGCGGACTTGTTTCGTCGGAGAAAGAAAATTTTTGCGGATGGTCATCACCTTTTTGCTCGGTCATTTTAGAGAAATCCAAGCTC
>JALVEJ010000324.1 GCA_027031025.1 Flavobacteriales bacterium
AAATTTAGCGCAATCCGAAAAATATTTTAGACAAGCTTTATCAACCGGTTTGATGATGGACCACGACAAAGCTATGGCAAAATTAAACCTTGCGGGTATTGCCATATCTAAGCGTCGTAATCGTGAAGCCATTAATTTGCTACGAGAAGCCAAAGAATTGGATAAAAAGAAAATGTTTTTAGACCAAATCAAAGAATTGCAACACCGTATTGACCCAACCGTACGTGGACGTAAATTTATGCCGAAGAAAAAGAAACGGCGAAAGTAAGTAGCAAGTATCAAGATAATTGAGAATTGAGATTTCTCTCCCGACGAAAGTCGGGATCGAAATGACAACCCACAAAAATCCTCATTTCCTCATTTCTCAAATTAGAAATTAGATTTTAGAAATTAGAAGTGTAAGGCATTCATTATATAACGCAACAAACAATGAAACGAAATAAATCCTCATTCCTCACTCCTCATTTCTCAAATTATAAGAAATAGGAAAGCATGAAAAAATGAGTAATCATCATAAACTGGATATTCAATGAAACGGCGCTTCGATACTATTTTGCTCCTTCGTCGCAAAATCACTCAGCGACCTACCCCTCAATTCCTCATTTCCAAAACTTATGACTGAAATTCTACAAATATTATATCATTTCGTCATTGGGTTTTTGATGGCATTTATCGGTTTGCTATCACCGGGTTTGCTGACCATGTCCACCTTAAACACTGCCATTGACCGAGGACAAAAAAATGCTGTTAAATTTGCTTTCGGCGCCATAATTCCTATTTTTATACAAGCTCATTTGGCACTTTTGGGCGCAGAATATATCAAATCGCATCCTGATATTATTTTATCTTTTTCTAAAATAGCCGTTTTTGTTTTTTTGATATTAAGCTTGATTTTCTTTAAGCAATACCGGCAACGAAAGTTGGTTCTAACCACCCCGCGATTTAGCATTCGGAATAGTTTTCTGTACGGTATGTTTATGTCATTGATTAATCCGTTGGCAATTCCTTTTTATTTTACTTACAGTACTTTATTAGAATTAAACGGGCTTTTAAGGCTTTCAGAACCTTATATTACCGGTTTTGTGTTAGGTGCCATTTTGGGTGCTTTTGCCATTTTAAGTATTTATGCCAAACACGCCCCGAAATTGCTGGGTAAACTGCAATTTGTAGCCAAGCATTTCAAATTGATTTTGGCGTTGATTATGTTCGTGTTAGCTGTGGCGTCATTTATTAAGGGTTGGTGGCATTAATTTAGAAATAATTTACTTTACAAATTCAAAATAAGTAAGACAAAATTTGCAAAAAAAGAATTTAAATCAAAATATTTTTAAAATTTTACATTATTTAATCATTTTAATTTCAAAATATGAAAATTCTAATCATCGGTGGGGGCAATATGGGGCAAAGTTTTGCCAAGAGTTTTATCAATAATTTTATAACGGATGTTGAAAATTTTGCCGTTTTGGAAAAAGATAGTAGTAAGTTTGAGGCTTTGAAAAAAATCGGCATCAAACATATTTATCAATCGCCTACTGAAAAAATTACAGAAGCGGACTTGGTAGTCTTGGCGGTAAAACCACAAGCATTTGCCGGATTGGCTACGGAAATTAAAAATTTCATATCGCCCGAACAAGTGGTTTTGTCCATAATGGCGGGGGTTAGTATTGCCAAAATTGAACAATATTTGGGTTTGGATAAAATTATCAGAGCCATGCCGAATATTGCGGCACAAATAGGCGAGGGGATGAGTGTTTTTACCTCGTCGGATGCCGTCACCCGTATTGAGTTGGTAACGGTGCAAAATTTACTTGAAAGCACCGGTAAAAATTTGTATGTCGCTAATGAAGATTTGATTGATGCCGGTACGGCGGTTTCCGGCTCGGGTCCTGCCTATGTGCTATATTTTATGGAAGCTATGATGCAAGCCGGTATTCGGTTAGGATTTACCAAACCACAAGCAGAAATGCTGACCTATCAAACTTTTAAAGGAATTGTTGAATTTTTTCAAAACAGCCCGGATGATTATCGTCAACTCATTGATAAAATTGCCTCAAAAGGTGGGACTACCGAAGCCGCCATTCGGTTTTTGGACGAGAACAAAACTAATGAGCTAATACAAAAAGCGGTGTTTAAAGCATATCAACGTGCCAAGGAATTGGGTAAATTTTAAGTTTTGAGTTTCTTTTATTGATTTAAAAAAAAGGTTGTTTTACACAAAAAATTTAATCAGGGAATTCCCTGATTTTTTTTATTTCAAGGAATTCCCTGACAATTTAATGATGGATTGCGGCTAACTTGCAAACATTATTAATCATTAAAATTTTATATTATGAAATCTTTTACTAAAAAATTTATTTTGCGTGTTTTTTTTAGCGCTTTATTTACCTGTTTGGTGTCTTTTGTTTATGCACAAAATGTTCTTATTGTAGATAACAATCAAGGAGCAGGAGCACAATACACATCTTTGCAAACGGCTATTAATGCGGCAAGTCCGGGTGACATTATATATGTACAACCTTCACCGGATGATTATGGCAGTATAAATATTAATAAACAAATTAGTTTATACGGAATTGGCTATAATCCGGAACTAAATGCTGGCGAATATGCTCGGATTATAAACATTAATTTCACAGGAACAGCCTCAGGTTCGGTAATTTCCGGCTTATATATCGGTGGAATTTATTTTGGAGGCGGTATTAGTCATAATGTTATCATAATGAATAATTTGATAGCTGTTGTTAACGGTTCTCCGGCCACTGACAAAGCAAATAATATAATCATACAAGGAAATTCATTTCTTAGAAGTAATAATGAATTGGTAAAACCGCTTAATTCACAAAATTGGATTGTTACAAATAACACATTCCAATTTAACCATACAAACTCTGTAGGTGGTTTCTTTAAAAACTTTAACAACTCCACGATATTTAAAAACAATCTTATAAAAACTAATAAAAATGGTGATTCTAATGGAAGTATTGAAGTTTTTGAAGATTGTATCGGAGCAAAAATTTATAACAATATATTTTTGTTTATAGGTACCGGTGTTAGTAATATGAATTTAGGAAACAATTCGGCAATGGATTTTCAAAATAACTTAACTTACAGTTATAATTCTACATTAGATCCTATGCAAGGAAGTAACAATTTAGATAATATGGACCCGCTATTTGTTTCTTATGATCCGGCAAATTATTTAATCACATTAAGTAATGACTTTCACTTGCAAACAGGTTCCCCTGCTATCGGTGCAGGAAATGATGGAGAAGATTTAGGAATATACAGAAACCAATATCCATTTACTATACGTGGATATCCTTATGGTTTGCCGTATTTAACGGAATTTTTATTATACAATACCACCATTAGTCCGGGCGGGACATTGAATATCCACATTAAAGCAAATGCTAATATAACCAACTAAAATTGTATATAAATGAAACATTTTTTTCTAACATTAACCCTTTTTATATATTCGGTGGGTAGTTTTTCGCAAATTACACAATTAGAATATTTTTTTGACACGGATCCGGGCGTTGGTAATGCTACACCCCTTACCCTAAACAACTCTAATGTTGTCGACCAAAATTTTTCTATTCCTACAACCGGTTTACCTGAAGGTATACATCAATTAAATATTAGGATAAAAAAATCCAATGGTAGTTGGAGTTTATACGATAGAAAAATATTTTACATCAATCCTTATTATTCCAACACATCGCAAATTACAGCGGCAGAATACTTTTTTGATACGGACCCGGGCGTTGGCAATGCAACAACTTTGAGCATAAATAACACTAATATTTTTGACCAAAATTTTTCTATTCCTACAACCGGTCTTTCAGAAGGTATACATCAATTAAACATACGTGTAAAAAAAACCAATGGAAATTGGAGTTTGTATGACAGAAAAATATTCTATATCAATCCGGATTATCCCAATGCATCTTTAATAACACAGATGGAGTATTTTTTTGATGTAGACCCCGGAGTAGGAAATGCAATAGCAATAAATATAAACGATACACAGATTTTTGATGACGATTTGAGCATTCAAGCTCCAAATAATTTATCACCGGGTGACCATTTTCTATATTTAAGAGTTATGAATACTGATGGAACATGGAGTTTGTATGCTCAATCGGAAACGGTTACCGCAGTAGATTCTGATGAATACGTTTTGAAAAATTTAAAATTTTATCCTAATCCAGCAAAAAACATTCTATATTTTGAGGTAGAAAATGCCAGTATCCAATCGGTTAAAATAATTGATTCCTATGGAAAAATTGTTAATAAAACTTCAATTTCAACCCATCAGATTTATATTAATAATTTGTCGAATGGCATATATTTGCTTCAAATTGAAACGGATAAAGGGAATATTTCAAAAAAGTTTATAAAAAATTAATGTTTATGATAAAAAAATAAGAAAACTTAGAATTATAAAATGTTTTTAGATAATTTTCTTATTTTTAAGGTATTAAAAAATAATTTTGAAATATATTAAGCTCTTAACATACATTATTTTAATCAATCCGTTTTGTTTTTTTGGACAAACGCATCATCAAATTGATAGTTTGTCCAAAATTCTTATAGAAACACAATCGGAAACTCAAAAAGCGCGTATTCATAACAGATTGGGGTGGTTATACATTTCAAAAGATATTCAAAAAGCCAAAGCGCATATCGACACATCATTCGTTTTATTTCATTCTCTTAAAGATCGAGATGGTGAAGCCCTGTGTTTTTATAAATACGGTGTTATCGCCCGCGTTTCCGGTCAATATAAAAAGGCTTTGGAATATATCGACAAATATTTGGATTTTGTCAAATCGAAACATGATTCAATCAATATAGCTAACGGATTATATCAAAGAGGAGTTGTTTTTAGTTTACTTGGCGATTACGAAAAAAGTTTGGAAGAATATTATAAATCCTATTTAATTTATAAGTCCTGTAAAGATTCTACCTCAATGGGATTTTGTCTCAATAGTATAGGAATTGTGTATAATAATTTGGAAAAATACCCTTTGGCTGTTCAAACCTTAATTCAAACTATTCATATTCACAAAAAACGAAATGATTTGCCAAACTTAGCAAATGTTTATAACAGTCTGGGCACTGTCTACGCCAAACAAAATTTGATTGATAGCGCCTTAATATATTTTAATAAAAGTTTAAATATAGATAACAGGCTCAATAATAATTGGGGAAAAACTATCAGTCATAAAAACATTGGTTCTTTATTATTACAAAAGAAACAATATAAAAAGGCTTTGACGCACTTCAAAAAATCGTATCAAATTCAATTGGAAAACAATCTAAAAATTAACGAAGCTGATATATTAGGTAAAATAGGAGAAACTTATACTTTGCTGGGCGATTATTCGAATGCGGAAGAGTTTTTAAAAAAAAGTTTAAATGAACCAGTCCCTTCAAAAAGAACCTATAAAAACTTGCATTTTCAATCATTTAAATTATATAATAAGTTAAAAAACTATAAAAAAGCACTTGCTCATTATGAAAAATACGTCAGTTATAAAGATAGTATTTTGAATGAAAAAAAATTGAACAACATAAACCGGTTACAAATTCAGTTTGAAACACAAAAGAAAGACAATGAAATCATACGACAACAATTGCTGTTAGATCAAAAAAACATTGAGATACAAAAGAATAAAATTCAAAAATCTTATATGGCTGCCGTTGCTTTATTTTTATTAACCGGAATGATTATAACTTGGTTATTTTTCAGACAACATCAAAAACGTAAAAATCAAGAAATTGAGATGTTAAAACGCGACCATCAGATAAAGTCATTGGAATTACTAATTGAAGGTGAGGAAAAAGAACGAATAAGAATTGCTCAAGAACTGCATGATGGGGTAAATGGTGATTTGTCTGCCATAAAATATAAACTATCTTCATTGCAAAAAAACAATAGTGAAGTGATTAATGATGCTATTGAAATGATAGACAAATCATGCCGGCAAGTGCGTGCTATTTCACACAATTTGACGCCTCCCTCATTAAAAAAATTTAATATTATAGAAACAACTGAAACTTTTTGTCATAATCTCAATGCCATTCACAAACCCAATATAAGGTTTCAACATATTGGAGATATACCACAAATTAGCAAAAAAGTTCAAATCAATATTTTTAGAATTATTCAAGAACTCGTAACCAACAGTATAAAACATGCCGATGCTACGGAAATTGATGTGCAAATCAGTTGTAGAAATAAGCAAATTCAAATAATTGTGGAAGACAATGGAAGCGGATTTGACACACAAAACACGACACATAATGGTATAGGATTGCGAAATATTCAGTCACGAATTGACTATTTGCAGGCAAGCATTGATGTTGTGTCAAACAAAAACGGAACCTCATATACTATTGAAATCGATATAAATAAATTATATGACCATTAAAATAGCCATAACCGATGATCATATTATGATTCTTAAAGGTATTTCTTCAATGTTAAAAGACACCAAGGAAATTGAAGTTATTGCCTTGTATGAGAATGCCCGGAAAACTTTAGAAATGATAAAAAAAGATCAACCGGATGTGTTGTTATTAGATATTAATTTACCCGACATCAACGGCATTGATTTAAGTAAAATTCTTTTAAAAAAACAATCAGGATTAAAAATCATAGCGCTGACTAATTTTGAGGATATCACATATGTCAAACGAATGCTAAAAAATGGTATTCACGGATATTTATTAAAAAATACCGATAAACTTGAATTAATTAAAGCATTAAAAACTGTCCTTTCCGGAAAAATTTATATTCAACCGGATATTGAGAAACGATTGATACTTCAACAAAATAAAAAAACTTTAAAAAACGGATTGTTACCAAAACTTACCCGTAGAGAATTAGAAGTTTTAAGAGCTATTTCCGAAGAATTAACCACACAAGAAATAGCTGAGAAATTGTTTATCAGTGCAAAAACCGTGGAAACACACCGCATGAATATAATGAGTAAATTAGGGGCAAAAAACAGCGTTGGGATGATCAAAATAGCAATAGAAAATGAATTATTATAACTGCTACTTATTCTATATAAAACTAAAAATCAGCCATTTAACTAAGCTGTCTCAAAAGCATCAGGAATATATCTAAGAATTGAATATTTGAAAAAACGCTCAGATACCTCCCCGATTGTTGGAACCCTTTTGAGACAGCCTCGTTTTATTCATCATATCAGTCAATATCACCGACCATTTTTTCCGGAACGACGTATTTGTCAAATTCTTCCGGGGTTAAAATACCTAAATTGACAGCTTCTTCTTTAAGTGTTGTGCCATTTTTATGTGCGGTCTTGGCGATTAAGGCAGCTTTTTCATAGCCAATATGCGGATTGAGTGCCGTGACCAACATCAAAGAATTATTCAAAAGTTCCTCAATACGTTTATAATTCGGTTTAATACCTTTTACCAGTTTGTCAGTAAATGAAACGGCAGCGTCACCCAACAAATCGGCTGATTGTAATGCATTGTATATCATCATCGGCTTAAAGACATTGAGTTCGTAATGGCCTTGTGTGCCACCAATGGTTATAGCGACATCATTTCCCATGATTTGTGCAGCAACCATTGTGATGGCTTCTGCCTGAGTCGGATTGACTTTGCCGGGCATAATGCTACTACCGGGTTCGTTTGCCGGAATAATAATCTCACCTATTCCGGAACGCGGACCGGAAGCCAGCAAACGGATATCATTGGCTATTTTATTAACCGAAACCGCTATTTGTTTCAGTGCACCGTGGGTTTCAACTATGGCATCGTGAGCTGCCAAGGCTTCAAATTTGTTTTCAGCCGTTTTAAATGGCAATCCGGTCAACTCGGCTATATGTTTGGCAACCAATTCGGCATAACCTTTTGGTGTATTGATACCGGTCCCGACGGCTGTGCCACCAAGCGCCAATTCGCTTAAATGATCCAAAGTATTTTTTAAAGCTTTGATACCATGGTCTAGTTGGGATACATAGCCCGAAAATTCTTGTCCCAAGGTCAAAGGGGTGGCGTCCATCAAGTGGGTACGACCGATTTTGACCACTTTCATAAATTCTTTGGATTTTTCAGCTAATGCGTCTCTAAGATATTCTAAACCGGGAATAGTTTTCTCTACAATTTTTTTATACAAAGCAATATGCATGGCTGTCGGAAAGGTATCGTTTGACGATTGTGATTTGTTAACATCATCATTAGGGTGAATATATTTTTCGCCTTCACCTAATTTGTTCCCCATTAAAACATGCGCACGGTTAGAGACCACTTCATTAAAATTCATATTGCTCTGTGTTCCCGAACCGGTTTGCCAAATAACTAAAGGAAACTGATCGTATAACTTGCCTTCTAAGACTTCATCGGCAACTTTTGCAATCAAGTCGCGTTTGTCTTTAGGTAAGACTCCCAATTCGTGATTGGTATAAGCCGCCGCTTTTTTCAAAATGGCAAAAGCATCAATGATTTCTCGCGGCATAGAGCCTTCGGGGCCTATTTTAAAATTGTTACGTGACCGTTCGGTTTGTGCACCCCAATATTTATCGGCTGGCACTTTGACTTCTCCTATGGTGTCGTGTTCTATTCTGTAATTCATAATAAATAAGTTAAAAGTTGGTTGTTAAAAATTTGTTTTATGCTTATTAAATTATTTTGTTCTTTAATTCCGGTGGCTTCGATACATTCCGACTAAAGTCGGAACACTCAGCCACCTTTAATTCTGCTTCAAAGGTCACTGAGTGATCCCGATTCTCATCGGGATCGTACCGAAGTGACCGCTATTTGTTACAACAAATTTACAATCAAAAAAGTAAAAAAACGAGTTCTTTTGTCAGTTTTTTGTAAAAAAAGCTGCCCGTTTGGACAGCTTTTCTGTTTATTTTTGGGTCTATGTTATTTTATGTGGGTAATAATAAATCAGGTTCAAAAACATGTAATCATGTCTATTTTATTTTCAAATTATTTCACCCCTTCGGGGTTTATGATTTTTAACGTTTCAAATTTTCTATAATTATGTCACCCCTTCGGGGTTCAATGGTGTGTTTTTTATTGTTTAATCTATAAATATGTCATCCCTGTGGGGTTCTTTATATGAAGCCCGAAGGGCTGAAATTATTGTAATTAAACCATTGAAACAGAATCATAGAAACCCCGAAGGGGAGGCATTATTGTTTAAGTATTATATGTTACCAACCAAAATCGATATAGAGCCTTATTTTTTAATTATGGATTTTAACATCTCACCTTTGTCGGTTATGATTTTCAGATAATAAACACCTTGCGTTTTAGGTAGGATTATCAAATTTTTCAAATTATTTAAAGTTTCTTGCCGTATCATTTTACCGTCTTGTGTAAATAGTTTTATTTCAGCGTTGCTAATCTCAATATTAAAGTCTATATGTAAAGTATTTTTTGAAGGGATCGGGTAGATGTTAAGTGCATCAGCGGGCAGGAGCGGACTACTTCCGGTAGATACATCCAAATAATCGGGAATACCATTATTATTGGTATCCCATGCATCATTAGGATAATGATTTCCATTTGGATCAGGATGTTCATTTATGGTAAGGATACCGTCATTATCATCGTCTATATCCAGAAAATCAGGGATGCCATCACTGTCGGTATCTAAAATGGTATAAGCAATTACACCACTATCCGGTGTTGATTCAATATTATCCATTAAACCATTATTGCCGGGATTGCCATCTAACATTCCATCCATAGTAGGGTCTAACCCAACAGGAACAGCCAATCTGCCGGATTCAGCCGTATCAAAAATACCATCGCCATCGGAATCTAAATCGAAATGATTCGGTGTGCCGTCATTATCTATGTCGAAAGCAGCTTCTACAATATAGTTATCATTACCAATTGAATTATCATTGTCATTGTCATCGAGAAAAACCGGCACCCCATCAATATCGGCATCGGTTAATGGATTGATACCGTTACATTCTATAATATCGGGAATACCATCGTTATCATCATCCAAATCACTTTCGTCTGTTATGCCGTCATTATCATGATCGCTGTAAGGTCTTTCACCATCAATATAATCCGGAATGCCATCGCCATCAGTATCTAAAGCATCTTCGGGATTGCCATTAGCATTGTCATCAGGATGTTCATTTATGGTCAAAATACCATCACCATCGTCATCTATATCTAAATAATTAGGGATACCATCGCCATCCGTGTCATCATTCGTTGGGTTATAGTCTTGTGGATAAATATGTGGCAGTGCAACATCTTCATAAATGGTCCAGATGCCATCGCCGTCATCGTCCACATCTAAGTAATTAGGGGTACCATCACTATCAGTATCAAACAAGGGGGCTTCAAATTGGGTTAAAACCATATCGCCGTCATCATCATCATCTAAAAAATTTGGAATACCATCACCATCAGTATCATCATCGCCGTAATTGCTGTTACCGTTTAAGTCTTCATTAACTGTAGGAACACCATCAAAATCGTAATCGGCATTACAATCGATAGCAGCTAAAATGACTCTTCTAATCTCGCGTGTGGGACCATTTTCAAGCACAACATAAATTGACTGTGTATTGGATGTATTGTTGTAAATACCTGAAATGCTGTTTGTTAAATTCATCGCATCATTATATGTGGGATATAAAGTGACTGATGTATATTGGAAATTTGAATAATAACTAATAATTTGGTCCAAATCAAAACTTTCAACACCATCGAGATTTGCGTCACATAATATGTATTGATAATCGGGGAATGTTGTTTCGGGTCTGAACCGCCAAGCTTCATCTGTGGCACTCCAATTGCCGGTATTCCTATTCGGTGGTGTGTAGCCATTATCACCGGTTTCATCAATAATACCTAAGACCCCATTCCCATTATTCCAAGTATCACAAGGGAATCTATCTTCTACTTGAACATCGATAAAATGATAAGTTTCATATAATATTATCTGAGAGGTCATTTTTAAGTTATTGCAACTATAAAGACTCACATCATTATAAAATGCTACAAATTTTCTAAAAGGTGCCGTCCCAATTTGTGCATAACTGATACTTCCTTGTCCGGTAGAGATATTAATATCTTGATAAACCCCAAAAATGGCATTTTTTTCCGGAAAAGTTGGAGAAGGAATGGTATCATTTACTTCCCAATTACAATACTGACCGGCTTTACTTAAATCAAAAGAGACAATGCCGTTGTCTGCAATAAGAAGTTGATCATACGTATTATCAAAAAAAGAAAACGAAAATCCAATATTAATTTCTGATGAGTAGCGGTCATCTATACTTAATATTGATGATTGTGAAGTAATCGACTGTAAATTAAAAGGTATTCGTTGGACATTATAAACCACATTAGCATTTTGAGCTTGCGTAATTGTTGCCCAAATCAGAAGGAACAGAAAGAATAATTTTTGTTTCATTTTGTGAGGTTTTATGATTATTTTCAAAATTAAAAAAAAATACACAACTTCTTATGTTTAAACAAAAAAAATCAGCTATTTTCCAGAAAAACAGCTGATTTAAAATAAATTAAGAATATAATTGCAAATACAATAACTTAAAAACAATGAAATGTCAGTATTATTTATGATCCTGCAAAGCAAAAACTTTTTTAAGCAAGTCGGAAGTGCGTTCGTTGATATCCGTTCTGATTTTTTGTTCTTCGACAGCTACTTTTTTAAAAACGCCTTCCATGGCTTTACGGGTGACATAATCTGTTAAATCCGGATTAACTTTGTTTACAAATGGGATTTGATTATACTTATTGATGATTTTTGTCCAAACTTCATCGGCTTTGACTTTATGAAGCGATTGTTGCACTTGGGGTTTAAATTTTTGATACAACCGGTTTTCGGTCTTTTGTTTTAAATAATCGGTTGCTGCGGTGCGGTCTCCCAATAAGATATTTTTGGCATCGTCAAACGTCATCGTAGTTATGGCATCGACAAAAATAGGTTTGGCTTCTTTGACGGCATCGGAAGCTGCTGTGTTAAGCAACTTTAAACCTTCGTCAGCCAATTGTCCCATACCCAAATCACGCAATGTTTGATCTACTTTTTGTAATTCTTGCGGCAACAAAATTTTAACCATTTGGTCTTTGTAAAATCCATCCGGTGACATGAGTTTAGTTACCTCTTTATCAATCCCTTTGTTAAGCGCTTCTTTTAAGCCCGAAGCAATCTGGGCATTACTCAAACCTTCTTGTGGTAGTTGATTTAATACTTGCTGCATTTCGGCGCAAGAAGTTAAGTGCAAACTTATTAATATAATGAGTAGAAGTTTGATGTTTTTCATAGTTTAGAATTTATTTTTCTTTAAAATTTTTGATAAAGATACACAAAAAATAATGAGCGGGCTTTGAAGCATAAAAAAAATTAAATATTTTATGAAAAAAGCTGTCCATAATCCATCTATTCTTCTCCGGAAATTTAAGCGGAGAAGATTTTATTGTATGATTTCCTGAGGAATTAAACAGTAAATTTCTCACGTTTAAATAAACCGGGATGGTTTAGGACAGCTTCTTTATTTAATTTAATGTAATATTATTATAATCTTAATTTTTGTATTTAATAATAATTAAAAATTTTAAGCTTTCTTTTTGCTAACCAATTCAATAACTCTGTCGGCTATTTTGTCTTGAATACCTTGATTTAAGTGACTGGTAAATCCGACACATGAGTTGTTTATTTCACCAAGCACATACGTGTCGTTGCCATTTTCATCCCAATCGAGCATAAAATCAGCGGTCCAAATTAATGGCGCATCATGGTTGCCGAGTTTGGACATAATTTCCGGTAAACGGCCGGTAAACATATCGACTAATTCCTTCCAATCTTCGGGACGGTCGTAAGTATATTTGGCACCCGAAAACAAAGTCGCGGAAAAAGCATCGGCGCTTTCAGCCGGTTTTTTATGAACGACAAAAATAGGCTCTTCACCAACCATCAAAATCCGGATTTCGCCTTCTTTGATACGGGGCATAAACCGCATATCGACCAACATGCCGTTATCGCCTTCAATATATTGCGTAGCAAAATCCATAAATTCCTCCAAAGTCTTATATTCAACGTGGTTATCCTTGGCTTCTGTTAATTTGAGTTTTGTATCGAGTGGCAAGGTATCGCCGGGTTTATAAGGACGTTCGTCAATAACTTGCACGCGCCAAATACCTTCACCTGTAGAACCGCGGTTTTGTTTCAAAACACGTTCGCCAAATGAAATACTTCGCGGAAAAGTATTTTTAAACTCTTCAACGGTATAATACGCATAGGTATCTTCCGGCACTAAACCGGTACCTACCAGTTTAACCAAAGCATCTTTGGCGCCTAAGTCTTGCATGACATCGGGATGGGAAAAACCCTCTAAACCGGCATCGGACAATTTGCGCAAAGTTTCAAAAAATATTTTTTCACCTGATGGAATGGTGCCGGGATTAACACGTGTAATGTATGCATCATACCGGTCTTTGGCATAATTGTAAATTTTATCTGCCCATTCATCTCTAAATTTTAAAATATCGACATTCCAACCGCGCTCGCGCAGGGCATTTGCTATAGGAATAGTATCTTTACGATATCCGTCTAAGCCTTTGTCAGTGCCACCTTCGGCTTCAAATATAACAACTCTTTGTTTCATAATTTTGATTTTTGATTTAATTGCTTCAAATCTAACGAAAAAACCGGACATATTCAAGGATTTTTATCAATAAAAAAAGTGTTAAAAGAGAATGCTAACTTATGTCTATAGTCAGGTTTTTTACTTGTATTTAACGAGTTTTAAAAAAATAACAAATTAATTAGGCTTATGCTTCTTAATATTTTCTTATTTTTGTCAATTAAATATTCTTGAATGTTAAAAATACCGGAATCTTTAAAGGAAACCTTGTCACAAAGCCCTTCCACGAGTATCATCATTCATCGCAATCCCGATGGTGATGCATTGGGTGCAGGTCTTGCCTTAAAAACTTTTCTAGCAAAAAAAGACATTCAAGTTGAGTTGATTTCTCCCAACGCCATTCCAAATTACCTTAAATGGCTTCCCGGTATCAATGATGTGATTATTTACGAAGAGCAATCTGAAAAAGCACAAGATATTATCAAAAATTCGCAATTGATTTTCACGTTGGATTTCAACGATTTATCTAGAACCGGTAAGGTTTTTGAAAAATTTTTAAAAACTTTACAATCGCCGCAGTTTGTGATGATAGATCACCATTTAGAACCGGCAGATTATGCCCGTTACAAATTTTCTAACGCCAACAAAAGTTCTACCAGCGAAATGATTTTTGACTTTATCTCGGCTTTAGGCGGACAAAATTTGATTGACAAAAATATGGCTACGGCGCTTTATACCGGTATTATGACCGATACAGGATCATTCAAATTTCCGAACACAACGCCACACACTATGCGAATTGCTGCCGATTTGATGGAAAAAGGCATCAATCACAATGAAATTCAAATCAACATATACGACTCGTTTTCGTTAGACAAATTACACCTTTTGGGAGAAGCACTTAATAAATTGGTGTTTTTACCTCAATATAAAACAGCTTATATAGCTCTGAGCAAATCCGATTTAGAAAAATATCACTACCAAAAAGGCGATACTGAAGGCTTTGTTAACTACGGTTTGGCTCTTAAAGATGCCGATTTTGCCGTCATGTTTTTAGAAAATGACCAAGAAGGTGTCCGGATTTCTTTTAGATCAAAAGGTGATTTTCCGGCTAACGAATTTGCTAAAAAATATTTTAACGGCGGTGGTCACCGTAATGCTGCCGGTGGAAGAACCCCTAAAAGTTTAGAAGAAACCGTAAAATTATTCTTAGAAAAATTACCCGAATTTATAGCCGAAATTCAACAAAAAAATGCCTAGATTTCTAATACATATAATTATTATAACGCTTCTTTGGTCTTGTAAAAATAACCGGCAAGCTGTTCGTGAGCCTGTGCAACATCAAAAATCGCATATTGATATGGAATCCGTTAGGCACAATCAGGAACTCAATAGAAGAGAAGAAGCCTATATATTAAAAATGATCAAGCAAGACAGCTTGCATCACTACATCGATTCGGGTCATGGGTTTTGGTATTATTTTTTAAAACAAAACACCAAGTCAAAAGAGCAACCGAAAGCCGGTGACAAAGTATTATTAAATTATCAAATCAAAGATTTGAGCGGTAATATCATTTATAGTTTTGATGAAATAGGAGAAAAGACCTATCGTGTCGATCATGAAAATTATTTTAGAGGTTTTCGCGAAGCAGTCAAATTATTAAAAGAAGGCGAAGCGGCTGTTTTTATATTCCCTTCAAGTGCTGCCTACGGATTTCACGGCGATGAAAAAAAAATAGGCACCAATGTTCCTTTGATAATGGAATTAAAAATTATAAAAATAAATAAACAAAAAACAGATTAATTATGAAACAAATCAGTTGGATTTTATTAGTATTGATTTTGGGATTAACCGGTTGTAAATCATCAAAATATCCCGATTTAAAAGACGGATTGTATGCCGAATTACAAACAGACAAAGGCACTATTTTGTTGCAACTGCGTCCGGATAAGGCACCGGTTACGGTGGCAAACTTTGTAAGCTTGGCAGAAGGCACCAATCCTTATGTTGACGAAAAATATAAAGGCAAGCCTTTTTATGACGGTTTAACTTTTCATCGGGTAGTGAGCAAAGCTACCGGTGCGCGTCAAGATTTTGTAATACAAGGTGGTGACCCCTTAGGAAACGGTCAAGGTGGTCCCGGATACCAATTTAAAAATGAAATTTCCGATTTGAAACACACCAAAGGCGCTTTGTCTATGGCAAGAGAAAACAAACCCGATACCAATGGCAGTCAATTTTTTATCACTTTGACAGATACACCATTCTTAGATGGAAAATACAGTGTCTTTGGCTATACCGTTAAAGGTTTTGATGTGGTTCAAAAAATTAGAAAAGGAGATACTATTAAAAAAGTCACCATCATCAGAAAAGGAAAAGACGCTAAAAAGTTTGATGCCGTAAAAGTTTTCAATGATTATATGAAAGAAAAAACTGCAGCAGAACAAAAGAAAAATGAAGCCAAAAAGAAATTGGCAGCCGACTTAGCAGCCAAAAAAGCACAAGCAAAAGACGACCCCTCCGGTTTAAAAATTTTGATTGAAAAGGAAGGAACCGGCAGAAAACCCAAAGCAGGTGAATGGGTACAAGTGCATTATACCGGATATCTACCGGACGGCACCAAGTTTGACTCATCTTACGACCGCGGACAACCTATTGGTTTTCAAGTAGGTAAAGGACGTGTGATAGCCGGTTGGGATAAAGGCATCATGCAACTCAAAGAAGGTTCTAAAGCTTATTTATTTATTCCTTCTTATTTAGGATATGGCGAAAGAGGTGCCGGTGGGGTCATTCCACCAAATTCCGATTTAATATTTGAAGTTGAATTGGTAAAAGTTGGAAAATAAAATCATTAATAGTCTGACAAAAAAAAAGATTCTTGTTCAAAATATTTTTAGAATTAAGAAAAAAATTTATAATTTTATAGACACAAAATAACTTACAAAAAATTTGAAATTATGGAGCAAAAAGTAAATTATCTGAGTGATTTGGAATTCAACTTGGATACCTGGAAAAGAGAATTAAAATTTCATAGAGACGAGATGGACACATTTCAGGAAAAACTGGATGAAGTGGCAGCCCGTAAAAATCTCGACAAACAAGCCTTAATTGAACTGGAAAGCTTCCAAAATAAAATATTAAGAGAACGTAAAGTAATATCGGATTTATTACATAAAATCAAACAAAAACGACTAAACCTTAAAACGGCAGACATTAATGAGCCACTTGACGGTAGATTGTATAGAGAACAAATCCCGCTCCGTGATGAAATGCGTACTTATATCCGCCTACATTACGATTTAAAAGAAGCTATGATGGATTTCTTTACCAAATGGTTAGATTAATAAAACTTTTTAGATCAAGCTTAAATATTTTTTCAATTAAAGGTTGATTTTCAATTGATTATATAAAAAGCCTCACTGTTTTTAAGAGCGAGGCTTTTTATATTTCTACATTAAGGCTACTTCCAATATCGAATCAACAACATTTCAATAATTAAAAAGACTAACGCCAAGCCCAAAAGCCATTGCCACAAACTTTGAGTTTTAAAATATTCCTGTCGGCGAGTTTCAAAAGACTTCACACCATTAATTTGGTGAACATGCATGGTATTGGGAATTTGTAAAAATTTCAAAATATGTTCCTTCCTGTTATAATTGTAAGCAACGCTACCAATTTTATTAGCATTATGTGTAATGTCGTATATGCCGGCTTGTTGGGGTTGTTCATCAGTCGTAACGGCAATACGTTTGTATTGATTGACTTGAAAAGGCACAAAATCAACCTGAGAATTTCGTAAATGAAGCGTTTCATCGGGTTTTAAGTGGACCGGCACTTGCCATTGATTTTTTTCGCCAATGACGTAATACAAACTTTGCCGGTTAGAACGGGCTTTACCTATTTGGTAAAACAAGGGCACTATCAAAGAAGCTGCTTGCTCAAAATCGGTATTTTGAGGATTAATCGGGGTATTGATGACAAAGATTTGTCCATTTTGTTTAAAAACCTGCGCAAACGGACTTTGATCGCTCAATTTGTAGAGCCATTGACCGGTATTTGAAAAACGATAATGCTTTTTGACAAACGGATAAGCAAAATTCCGAACCTGCTTGATAAACACATTTTTAAACAAGGAATGTTTATAGTTGATGCGATTGAGAAATACTTTTGCCGTATCAAGCTGCACGCGGCTGTGAATATTCAAATTGTTTAGAATATTTTGCAAATCTTCCGCTTGGTCATCAGTTGGTAAAATCAGCAAATTGCCGTATTGGTCTACATATTTTTTAATCGCATCGGTATAGGCATCAGCTATGTCAATTTGCGTTAAAACCACCAAACCATAATCGGATAATTGACTGACATCTAACTTATTAACCGGTATTTGTTGAAGTGTAAATTCATCCGGCGTATAGATTTTTTTAAGGTAGGAGGGAAGGCTATTCCCTAAAACCAAGATTTTGTATTTATCACTTGAATGATAGGTGAAAAACAACCGGTTATCAAACTGAAAACCTTTATCATGCAGCCTTATTTCGGCTTCAATATCGGATTTTGCCGGAATATGAACACGTAAAATTTGCTGTAAGCTGTCCTTAAAATCGATATAGCCGCGCCATAAAATGTCCTTGTTTTGCCGGATTGTAATAGGTGATTTTAATTGGTGATGATTGGCTGAAACTTTGAGATTGAACACATAAGCATCTTTGGTTTTCTCGGTAAGCCAAATACTGTCAATACTGATATTTTGCAGGTCGGGATTTTGCCGGACAACAAAATAATATTGGCGGTTATCTTGAAATAATGAATCACTTAAAACTTCATCATTGACATTTTGCATATCGGAACAATACAAAATGTTTGTCAGGGTATTTTGTTCATTATCAACCAGATATTTTATTTTTTTGAGATTTTGCAAATGGTAAGCGCTTAGTCCGGTCAAGTGAATTTGCTGCAAAACAGCGTCGAGATTTTTACGGTTGACATTCCGGTAGGTAGCATTGTTGGTCAGTAGGGTATAGGTGGCACTTCCTGATAAATTTTGTTGCAAATCTTGCTTAAAATCCTGCCACAAACTCGTATTTTCTTTCAGCGCATCTAAACTCAAAGAATTGTCCAAATAAATAATGTTTTGACTTTTGTTGATTTGGTCAGCTTGGGCTTGTGAGCCTTTATAAGGTTTGGCAAAAGCAATAATCAAGGCGGCGAGTGCTAACAAACGACTTAACAATACCAAGAGTTCTTTGAGCCGGCGACTTTTTCGGGATTTGATTTCCAAATCTTGTAAAAAATCGACATTGGTAAAGACTTGCGTCTTAAATTTTTTCCAACGCACCAAATGAATGATGATAGGAATCAATAACAGAAACAGTGCGTATAATATGCCGGGGTGTTCAAAGCTCATAGTTTAATCAATTATCAATCCGTCTTGCATACTTAATTTCCGGTCGGACATTTCTGCCAATTCTTCGTTATGCGTAACAATGACAAAGGTTTGGTTAAACCGGTCACGCAATTCGAAAAACAGTTTGTGTAATTGCTTGGCATTTTCGGTGTCGAGATTACCGCTTGGTTCGTCTGCCATGATTACCGAGGGATTATTAATCAGCGCCCGTGCTACGGCAACGCGTTGTTGTTCGCCACCGGACAATTTGGCAGGTTTATGATGCAAAC
>JALVEJ010000325.1 GCA_027031025.1 Flavobacteriales bacterium
TGGTCACACACAAGATTTGACAAGTCGATTACAAAAACATTTAACCCATCATAAAGGATTTACCGGAAAGGTTGCTGATTGGGAACTTGTTTATTTTGAAAAATTTGCTGACAAATCGGAAGCTTATGCCCGGGAACGAATGATTAAAAAACGTAAAAGCCGAAAATATATAGAGAGATTAATTTCCAATTTTGACAATTAGCTCAGTTGGTTTAGCGCATCCCGACTTCAAGTCGGGAGGGTCACTGGTTCGAATCCAGTATCGCCCACATAATGGAGCCGTAGGATTGATTTCTTACGGCTTTTTTTGATTTTTACAAAGATGTATTACTGTTATATTTTATATTCAAAGGCATTAGATAAATATTATGTTGGTCACACACAAGATTTGACAAGTCGATTACAAAAACATTTAACCCATCATAAAGGATTTACCGGAAAGGTTGCTGATTGGGAACTTGTTTATTTTGAAAAATTTGCTGACAAATCGGAAGCTTATTGAAAATTGGAAAACTCCTAATGAAAACCCAATGAATATCTAATTGATGTTCTTGATAGAATACCTAAACATAAAACTAACAAACTTGTGAAATTGTCACAATAATATTGAAAATCAAAATCAGAAAATCAATAGGTTTAATTGACCGGACATTTTCTGATAATCATTTAAATCTTATATCGAAATTTATATCTATATAGAAGCCATTATTCGATTATGGCGGTTTCGTGTTTGTAAAATTTGACGCAAAAATCCCCAACCATAGCCGGTCAACATCACAAAGGCAGCAATTGCCGATAAGATGCCTAATTTTAATTGTTTATATTGTCTTGTCGCATCGATTATCAATACTATAAAATAAAGTGAATACAAAATGATACCGGTATATAAACCGAACAATGCCAGTATCAAACTCAAAATTAGGCCCAGGGTAAAAATTGCCGGAAAAAAATGCCATAATTTTAAAGTGCCGGGGTGCAATCGGGATAGAACTATACGCGCTTCTCCCGAATGTTTTACTTGATTATAAAAACTACGCCAATTGTTGCGACGTTTGTGATAAACTTTAGCATTAGGAATCAATTTGGTTTTAAAACCGGCTTTCATAATCCTGATGCTCAAATCGATATCTTCACCATAACGCATAGCTGAAAAGCCTCCGGTATGTTGAAAAACTTTTTTAGACAATCCCATATTAAAGCTACGCGGATAAAACTTATCCAATTTCTGTCCTTTACCTCTAATTCCGCCGGTTGTAAGCCAAGAAGTCATCGCATAATTTATGGCTTTTTGAATAGGTGTAAAATCCGGAGCGGCTGCATCCGGTCCACCAAATGCGTCGGTATAATCCTTGATGAGTTCATCGTAAACTATCTGCATATAGGTTTCCGGCACAACAACATCTGAATCTAGAATAATAAAAAAGTTACCGCTTGCTTTTTGCATACCATAATTTCGGCTCAATCCGGGACCTGAGTTTTCTTTATAAAAATACTTCAAATTCAACATTTCCATATAATTACGACACATTTTTTCCGATAAAATTGATGAACCGTCTTCTACAATAATGACTTCAAATTCTTTAAAAGTCTGATTTTTCAAACTTTCCAACAAAGCCGCCACTTCATCGGGACGGTTATAAACCGGCACAATAATTGAAAATGCTATGTCAGAAATTTTAGTCATTATTGGTCAGAATGATGATTGGTCTTCATAAAATTTAAGGATGTAGAATTGACACAATAACGTTTACCGGTGGTTTCTTGCGGTCCGTCATCAAAAATATGCCCTAAATGCCCACCGCAATTGGCGCATAAAATTTCGGTTCTAATCATATTATGACTGTAGTCGGGTTGCATAATAATAGCCCCCGGAATGGCATTGTCAAAAGAAGGCCAGCCACAATGACTTTCATATTTATGTTCCGATTTAAACAAAGGCGCGCCACAGGCAGCGCACTTATAGATACCATTTTCAAAATGGTAAGTATATTTACCGGTACCGGGCAAATCGGTGCCTTTGCGTCGTAGAATATGAAATTGTTGCGGGGTTAAAATTTTTTCCCATTCCGCATCAGATTTGTTGATTTTAGGTTTCATAGGTTGCTTTTTGATTGGGAGTTGTTTCGTCTGACAAGCCAACAGAAACAATAAACTCATTAAACTTGATAATTTAAACATAAATTGGTGTTTATAAAACTTAACAGGTTTAAAAAAACCTATAATATTTTGATTTTACATGCGTTCCGGCACTTCAATACCTAATAATTGAAAGGCATTTTTAATGGTGTCTCCAACTTTTTTTGACAATTTTACTCTGAAAATCCGTTCCTTTTCATCCTCAGCTGCCAAAATGGGAACACTTTGGTAAAAACTATTGTATTGTTTGACAAGATCGTAGGTGTAATTGGCTATGATTCCCGGATTTTGTTGTCCGGCAGCCGATTGTATCGCTTGTGGAAAAGCTTCTAACAGCTTGATAACTTCCTTTTCTTTGGGTTCCAAACTCTTTATTTGATAAGGTTTGTCTTTTAAATCGCCGGCTTTACGCAAGATGGATTGGATGCGGGCATAGGTATATTGAATAAACGGGCCAGTATTCCCCTGAAAATCGATGGATTTTTTAGGGTCAAATAAAATTGTTCGTTTCGGATCAACTTTTAAGATAAAATATTTTAAAGCGCCTAAACCGATAATGCGATATAACCGTTGTTTTTCCGCTTCGCTGTAACCTTCCAGTTTACCTAATTCTTGCGAAATAGCCTTGGCAGTTTGAGTCATTTCGGTCATTAAGTCGTCGGCATCAACCACGGTTCCTTCGCGTGATTTCATTTTACCATGAGGTAATTCGACCATACCGTAAGACAAATGATATAATCTGTCTGCCCAGTCGTAGCCTAATTTTTTTAAGATTAAAAACAAGACTTGAAAATGGTAATCTTGTTCATTTCCAACGACATAAATATGACTGTCTATATCAAAATCTTCAAATCGCTTGATGGCAGTGCCAATATCTTGTGTGATATAAACTGAGGTGCCGTCTGCTCGTAACAACAATTTTTCATCTAAACCTTCTTCGGAAAGGTCTGCCCAAACAGAGCCATCGGACTTGCGGTAGAAAATGCCTTTTTGCAAGCCTTCTTCAACTACTTTTTTACCGAGCAAATAGGTTTCGCTTTCGTAGTAATTTTTATCAAAACTAACCCCCAGATTTTTGTAAGTCTCATTAAAACCCTCGTATACCCAGCCGTTCATTTTATGCCACAATGACATGACTTCGGGGTCTTTGGCTTCCCACTTACGAAGCATTTCTTGGGCTTCAAGTAATATAGGCGCTTCTTTTTTGGCTTCGGCTTCGGACTTACCTTTTTCTATAAGTTCTTTGATTTGTTTTTTATATTCTTGGTCAAATTTTACATAGTATTTCCCGGCTAAATGGTCTCCCTTCATCCCGCTGCTTTTGGGTGTTTCGCCATTGCCAAATTTTTGCCAAGCCAACATCGATTTACATATATGTATGCCGCGGTCATTGATTATTTGGGTTTTAATCACGGGCTTACCGGTGGCTTTATAGATTTCGCTGATACTATGTCCTAACAGATTGTTACGGATGTGTCCCAAATGTAAAGGTTTGTTGGTATTGGGTGAGGAATATTCTACCATTAAAGCTTTTTGGGTCTCATCAACCGGCGTTAATCCGTAAGTTTCATCGGGGTAAATCCGGTTTAAAAAATCGATATAATAATCCGGATTGACAACCAAATTTAAAAAACCACCCACGACATTAAAATCTTTTATTAGCGGTAAATTTTCTTTAAGATAACGTCCAATGGTTTCGGCTACATCTTTCGGATTTTTCTTTAATTGTTTAACATACGGAAAAACCACCAAAGTAATATCGCCTTCAAAATCTTTTCGGGTGGCTTGCAGTTCGGGTTTATCTGTTTTTAAATCGTAAAGCTTCTCAAACGCTTCTTGTATTTTTTCTTGTAAAATTTGTTCCATTTTTTGACAACTTTATTTTGCAAAAGTAAGCAAATAATGTCTATTGTAGGATTGATATTTACTGATTTTGTTTGACGTAGAAAAGCTTTGTGTTTTTACTATTTTTTAAAACATTAAGTCATGAATTTTTTGGTCATTATGTTCAACCCTCAAAAATACTATTTAATGATGTCTGTTTTTTAATTATCCCCAACTATTTAGGTTGAAGCTCCACCAACGGCACTAACATTTCTTGCATGGAAATACCGCCATGTTGTAAAGTATCGGTAAAATAATCAACATACTGATTATAATTGTTCGGATAAACAAAGAAATAGTCTTCTTTGGCAAAAATAAAAGGACTGTTGATGCCAATACTGGGCAGTTTGATGGTTTCGGGTTGGTTTACGGCATACACAACTTTAGGGTCATAACTTAAACTTTTACCGGTTTTGTAACGCAAATTCAAGCTGGCTTCCTTCTGACCGATGACTTTAGTCGGTTTTTTGACATTGATGGTACCGTGGTCTGTTGTTATAAAGAGTTTCATTTGATGAGCGGCAGCCAGTTTTACCAACTCAAACAAAGGCGAATTGTCAAACCACGACTTGGTTAATGAACGATAAGCTTTATCATCGGGCGCTAATTCTTTAATTAAATTCATATCTGTTTTGGCATGCGACAACATATCGACAAAATTATAAACCACCACATTTAAATCATAATTATTGAATCGGTTAAATTGGCTGATGATTTTCTGACCGAAACTATAGTTTAAAATTTTGATGTAATTGGTCTTTAAGTTTAAGCCCAATCGTTTGATTTGTGCTTCGAGAAAATCTTTTTCGTAGAGATTTTTGCCACCTTCATCGGTGTCGTCTTTCCACCATTGCGGATAATATTTTTTTAAATCTGCCGGCAACATGCCACCAAAAATACTGTTCCGGGCATATTGGGTTGCTGTCGGCAAAATGGCATAATAAAGTGTTTCATTTACTGGTTTGTAATAGTCTTCTATCATCGGGGCAATAGTCAACCATTGGTCGTAGCGCAAATTGTCTATAACAACCAGCAATGTATTGGCTTCAACCTTTGGGAACACATATTTTTTCAATATTTGATGCGACATTACCGGTGCTTCATCGCCATTAACCCAAGCTTCATAATTGTCTTTAACAAATTTAAAAAAGGCTCTATTAGCCTCTTGAAACTGTCCTTTGAGGATTTCACTCATTTGACTGTCTTGAATGCCATCCATTTTCAGTTCCCATTTGACCAATTTTTCATATAATTTTGCCCATTCGTCATAGGTATCAATCATATTGATATCCATGGAAATCCGTTGAAAATCTTGTTGATAGGACAAATTAGTCTTTTCGGATACCAGTTCTTTTTTATTGAGTATTTTTTTTAAAGTCAATAAGATTTGTTTCGGATTGACCGGTTTGATGATATAATCGGTAATCTGTTGACCGATAGCTTCTTCCATGATGTTTTCTTCTTCACTTTTGGTAATCATCACCACAGGTAAGTGTGGAAAACGGGATTTAATCCGGTTAAGTGTTTCCAAACCGTCAATACCGGGCATTTGCTCATCCAGAAAAATAATATCAACATCTTGATTGGACAATTCGTCTAAGGCTTCCAAACCACTTTGCGCTGTTACCACTTCATATCCTTTTGATTGTAAAAACAGCATATGAGGTTTAAGCAAAGCAATTTCATCATCGACCCAAAGAATTTTTTTTGCCATAAAAGTTTTTTCTTATGATAACGTATTTTGTGTGGAATAATTATATGTTTGAGGAATTGTGGATTTTTTGCTACTTCATAGAATGTTTTGCTCATTGATGCTTATTCACTACTCCTGACTTTACGCCTGCTTACAATTTGAGGAATTGAGGAAATGAGGTGCATAGGTCGCTGTCCCGACCCCGACTTTAGTCGGGGGGGATTGTGACGTAGGAACAAAATTGTATCGAAGTGACCGGCATGAATTTGAGGAATTGAGGAATTTTTCCCCATTCTTGACAATTTTTAATTTTCAATTAATTTTATCTATCTTCCAACTTAATACTTGCTTATTTGTTACTTGTATCCCGATTCCTACATCATAGTGACGTCACTTCGTTACGCTTTCCATTAATAAACTCATTCTACTCCATGCATCCATTTTTTCAGGAATGGATTGAGTAACAAAATCAATACGCCGGCTGCAAATGGGACGACTGTAAAAATCAAAAAGAAAGTAGAAATACCGAATTTATCTGCAATACCATCTGAGGCTTCTGCCATTAAACCGGACAATTTATTTGCCAGACCTGTAAAAATATACCAAATGCCAAACACAAATCCGGTCATACGCAAGGGCGCCAACTTGCTAACATAAGACAAGCCTACCGGCGAAATTGCCAATTCGCCCATTGTATGAAGTAAATAAGCCAATATCAACCAAATCATACTGACAGCAGCCGTTTTGGCACCCAACGGAATGGATGAAGCGCCAAAGGCTAACATGGCAAATCCGGAACCAAGAAACAGAAATCCTATGAAGAATTTTTGTGCCACTGACAATTTATAACGCTGCCAAACTTTGGAATAAAGTGGCGCCAATGAAATGATAAACACCGGATTTAATATCTGGAACCAAGTGGTATCAACCACAGGGCTATCGGTGTGTAATTTATCATAAACACGCGCGATAACCAAGCCCCAAATAATCATAAAACTTATTGAAGTAAATAAAATGGTTAAAGGGTATTTTTTGATAATGGCTTTACCCAATCCGTAAATAACATAGGTTAAAACCAACATGGGTACAATAGAAACTATAGTATCTACTATTTTATAAATCAATGCCCATTGGTCAGACAAAACACGTGAGGTATAATCTCTGGCAAATATAGTCATTGTGGTTCCGGCTTGTTCAAAACTAGCCCAAAAGGCAATTACAAAAAAGGCAATAATAAAAACGACTTTTAAGCGATCGCGTTCAACGGGTTCATATTTAGTCAAACGCATTAATCCTAAAAAAACAAATAGTAACAATGAGATAGGAAAAAAGATGTCAGCCAATCCCATTTCAAAAGTTTGACTAAAAATATTTAAAGTATAAAGATTTTCAGGCAAGAAATGTCCACCTCTGGTAATCACTTTAAATATGCCGTGTATCACCCAAATTAAAGCCAAAAATACACCGGTTCCGGCAATGATTTGTTCAATGAAAGTAAAAGGCACACGTTTTTGACGTTCTTCTTCGGGTAAATCAATGGTTTTGGGTTGGGGGTTATTGGCTTCTTCTCCAAAAACATCACGTGCAAAATAAAATTGCAACAATCCGAATAACATAAAAACACCGGCTAATCCGAAACCGAATTTCCAGCCGTAATGTTCACCGATCCAACCAACTAAAAGCGTCCCTATAAAAGCACCGGCATTAACCCCCATATAAAAAATAGTATAAGCCCCATCTTTTTTAGCACTGTGTGGCGGATACATTTTACCGACTATGGAAGACATATTGGGTTTAAACAGCCCTGTTCCTACAACTAATAGCAACAAACCGATATAAAATACAAAACTCAGGTCCATACCCAAATCCATATCGGCTATGGCTAAAGCCGCATGACCTGCGGTGATGATAGTCGCACCGATGATAACGGTTTTAACATGTCCCCATTTATTGTCAGCCAACCAGCCACCGAGCATTGGCAAAAAATATACCAGCATTACATACCAGCCGTAAAGTGCATAAGCTTCCTTTTTATCCCACTCCCAACCACCTTCTATAAGTTTGGCAGTTAAAAATAATATTAGTAAAGCTCGCATGCCGTAGTAGCTAAAGCGTTCCCACATTTCTGTAAAAAACAATACAAATAAACCAATGGGATGTCCTAATAATTGGGGTTGATTTTGACCTGAATATTCTTTTTGTATCATAAAAAAATAAGTTTGGTTGCTAAAATACGTTTTTTTTCTTTATAATGAAAAAGACCGCCCAAAAGCGGTCTTCATTATCTTTAAATTATAAATTATTACCATAAATTATGCCAAGCACCGTTTGCATAGCAACGTATTTTTTTAATATTATCATCAAAATACATCATGCCATCTTGCGGATTGGAAGGCGGAGTTCCTGTTGGTCTTAACCTAAAAGTTTTTCCAACTTCAACGGGATCTCCGTTGTCATTTAAATATAAAACAGCTCCGTCTGATGCATTTGACATAGAGTGAATTTCATTGGCATCCATTTCTAAATGTTGTCCGTTAATAGACCCCAATACCAAATCTGCTCCCGGATTACTAGACCCGTTTGGACCGGCGTCATTTCTATAGGCAATATGAAGGTATCCGGTGGGATTGTTTAAACCTATACCTATTTTGCCATTACCTAATATGGTCATGGCTTCCACTCTATTATTCCATCCTTGTTGAAGACCGGTGACAAATTTGAACCCCTGCGTATTATTAGTAGCATCAGAAGACAAGTAAAATAATTCCGTATTTTTTAAATCTACATTATTAAATACAACATGAGCAGACTCTCCGCCACCAATTGCCAGTCCTTGTCCCGGACTCATTGAAAGTCCATAACCATAATAGTATCCTGTTCTCTGCATAAAGGTAGCGGCATGGTTGGCTGTTGTTAAGTCATGAAAAAAAATACGGTTTACGTCCATATGCCAATCTCTGTTCTTTTTTATTTTGAGAACTTCAATTCGTGAGTTCCAACCATTTTGCAAATTATTTATTATCTCAAAATCGTTATCTGATGCAATATAAAAAGTTTCATGTCCGTTGGTGGTATCAATATTATTTTTGGTTGTTACCGCTGCTTCACCTGAAGCTAAAACCGTGGTGCCACCGGCTCCTAAAAAAATATTATCTCCGTTACCATTTGAAGGACTATTAAAACTGACCCAAGTATGCGTTCCGCTAGAAACGTTACTGTAAATCTTTAAGGCGTTACCATGTTTGATATTCCCGTTAACTTCCAACTTCTCACTTGGTGAAGAGGTTCCAATACCCACATTGCCGGTAGGTATACTATACATATCATTTCCATTTACAACCCAATCTTGGTCGGGTTGGGTAGATAAATTAACCCAATTGGTTCCATCGTAATAATAAAAACTGTTATCATCTGTTACATAAACCAATAAACCGGTTGCCGGAGATGCAATATTGTCTCTATCGGCAGCTGTCATTCTGGGAATTAGCAGCCCACTTGTAGTGGATTTAACATCTAACATGGCAGAAGCATCCGGCGCACTACCATCTGTATTGATACCAACCTGTGCCTTTGATATAAATAAGGCATTGAAAATTAACATTATAAACAAAGTTTTTTTCATAATAAAAAAATTTATAAAACACACATTTTGAAATGCAAAATTAGTAATAATTTTTTGTTTTTTCAAACAATTAGTTAATTATTTAAATTTGTTTTAAATATTACAGAATAAACGACATAAACAAAAAAAGCCACCGGTAGGGTGACTTTTATAAAGTTCTATTAGAAAATATTCTATTTATTGTTAAGAAGTTTCTTTAAATTAAGCTTCTTTTTAGGCTTTTTTGTAATATTTTTAATATTGACTTTTTCAGGCTTATTTTTAACCTTAACTGCATTTGAATGATTACTATTAGAGTATCCTATACGTTTTTCGGCCGGTTGGTTATATAATTCCGGCATCAGAAATTTACCACGATTTTTTTCTTTTTTAAACACTTCAACTTGTAGTTTTTCAGGATGTTGTTGAATATACGGATCATTTCGCTGTGCATAAACATACCATGAAATTTTTTGTCCGGCATGCCCTCCGGATATTTTAAATTCTCCTTCATTATTTATTTCCTTGGCAACATAAATACCCGGAGCAGGTTGTCCTACAGGTGTTAACATATAGCTAAAGTTTTTATTGACGGCTTTAAAATAACCGGGCAATTTAATTATAGCTTCACCGTTAGCGTTTAAAACTACATTACCTCTGTATACATTTAATATTTCATTTGATTCAATGCTAAAATGTTTTAAATATTTGTTTTCAGGATCCAAAGGATGGTCTATCAAAAAGTTTTTAGCACCTGAAGATCCTAAATCGCCATCTGCGAAAACTGCATATGGTGCAGAAAAAGCATCATTATTGGTAGGTGCATATCCGTATACACCCGCCAATCCATTTGCATCGGTGTATCCATATACACCTATCAAACCACCAAAGCCTTTAACACCATAACCATAACTGGCAGCAGGCATAGAATACCCGACAACACCTGTGGCATTGGTATTTGTCGTTCCGGCATACGATCCTTCTATGGCAACAGCAGCATTATCGTTCAAATCTGTATAACTGATGATACCCAAGTTGCTACCATTGGCTATAATACCGGCGCCAAGAGGATTATTGCCTGCGTCTACAGGCAAATAATAGCTTGACAAATTATTACCATTAGCTATTAAAGCGACTCCGGTATCATTTCTGTTATCAAAATAGGCAACACTTCCATTGCCTTGATTGACATCAAATGCACCATAATATCCATAATTGGTACCGGTTCCTGATAAGCTGGCATAAAAACCATAATTGGTGCCGTTGCCTGTAATATTAGCATAAGAACCATAATTAGTAGTGCCGTCAGTCAATGAATTAAGTGTCCCGAAATTAGTAGCATTGCCACTACCACCATCATATACGGAATTAAGATTTCCTACATTTGTTCCGTCGCCTTTTACGTAAGATTCCAAGCCATAGTTGCTACCGGCACCACCACTAACATAGCCTTGAACACCATAATAGTCATTATTACCTAAAGGTAAAACAATACCTTGCACACCATAATATCCTCCCTGAAATCCGCCACCAATGCCATAATAATCTGTATTGGCAACTACACCAACAACACCATAATCATCAGAATTAGTTCGTGTACTATTGAAAATACCAACATAATCTTTGTCATTTGCTTCTGTATAAAATTGAAAAAAATCAATAGGAGCTACATTGACACCTACGGCACCATTTGTATTTATCTGCATCCGTTCTACATTATTAGTTTTAAAAATCAATGGTTGTGCATCGGTTGTTCCCAAAAATTCCGTTCCCGATGTTCCGGCATTGCCGGCTAATAACCAAGATTTTCCTGATTCTTGTAAACGTACCCAATTTGTGCCATCAAAATAATAGAAGCTATTATCATCTGTTACATAAACTGTTAACCCGGTTGCCGGTGATGCAATATTGTCTCTGTCTACTGCTGTCATTCTGGGAATTAACAAACCACTCGTGGTCGATTTAACATCCAACATTGCTGAAGCATCAGGTGCTGAATTATCGGTATTTATAGCTACTTGTGCCATTAAACCGATATTAGTCATAGCTAATAAAAATAATAAAACAGTTTTTCTCATAATGTAAAGGTTAATTAATTAAAGGTATTTTTTTCAAATGTATATATTTTTTTAAAACGGTTTATAGAAAATTAAAAAAAATAAAATATTTTAACTTAATAATACTTTTTTTTAATAAAAAAACAACAAAATAAACAAAATCTCAAAATTATTTATTTGATATATTATAGAAAATTTAGGGTCTATATCTATTTAAGTGGGTAATATATATAATATCTCAAATAATAATGTCAGCACTTCGGGCTTATTTGATAAACCCCGTAGGGGTGATATATTTATAGATTAAACAATAAAAAACCACCATTGAACCCCGAAGGGGTGATATATTTATAGTCAATCTATGACGTTAAAAACATAAACCCCATAGGGGTGAAATTATATTTAAAAAGATAATCGCTATGATTATATGATTCTTGAACCAAATTTATTATTACCCACACAAAACAACATAGAGTCAAAATTTATAAATAAAATCTTACAAATGAGTAAAACAAGTTACATCCCCAGTTTTTTACGGCCTTCTTCGCTAATCATAGAAGCATCCCAGGGCGGATCAAAAACCACATCGACATCGACATTAAAATCCGGATATTTTTTCTTGATGATATTTTTGACATTGTCAGTAATGGCATCACCGAGTGGACAGGACGGTGTTGAAAGAGTCATTTCTATCCTTACGTTATTATCGCCATCATATAAAATATTGTAAACCAAACCAAGATTGATAATATCCAGTTCAATCTCCGGATCCATCACGTTTTTTAGTAGCTCATAAATATCGTTTTCTACTTTTCTAATTTCTTTTAAATCTTTTTTCATAATTAAGTATTTTTCAATTAAATATCCAATTCTTTGTCACGTTGGTTAATAAATTTGTTAGAATCGTGAAAAAACATCAGCCAGACATTATAATTATATAGTATGGCGACCAGTAAAAATAAAATAGTAGCCATTCTTATTACCATATTTAATTGCAAAATTAATCCAAAAAAACTCAATAATAAAAAGAGCATATACAAGTAAAATTGGATACCGGCAACTTTTTCGTTGTAGAGTTCGCGCGGTAAAGGCGTATGAAATTTGCCGACTAATTTCTGATATTTTTCCAACCAAATAATAAAAGGCAAAGTTTTATAAGTTTGTCCTAAAGCTATGGTCGTAAAAAAACCGAAAATCATGCTCATTCCAAACATAAGTATTATTATCTCGGCATACAGTTTTAAACCGGTTTGGGGTAAAATTATCATCAAAAAACTAAGCAATACCGGAAGTGACACAAACACCAATGACAGCATAGTGTATTTCATACCGACATCCAAGGTTTTTTTCATCCGGTGTTTATAAGATTCATAAATGTATCTGAAATAAAATATAATTCCGGCTATTATCATAAACCAAAAAACAAAAATAAGGTATTGATTGTCAGATAGGTATTTTGTTATTATTAATCCGGATAATCCGATGTTGAGAAATATAAATGCGTATTTGACAAATTTTTCATTAAGCCGGTGTGAAATTAAAAACATCGGAATTAATGTCGTGCCAACACCGAAAATCATCATCACAAAAAACCCGATCAAACCCATTATAGCATGATTGTGCATATGTGTAACATGAGAAGCTTTATAAAAATGGTATTTAAAATTGAGTGCCGTTAACAAACCTTCGGTTTCGGTCATCAACAACCAAAATACCGCTGATAAAATAAATAAAGACTTAAAGTTTTTAATCCGGGCATTTTTATAACTCATCATAATATTGAAGATAAAGAAGAACAACGACAGATACATACTTGTAGCGGCATAAGGCAACAAATTGGTATAATCACCAATCCAAAAAGTATAAACCAAAAAGCCAATACTGAAAGCCGTCAGCCAAAATGTAAATTTTGCTAGCTTTTCACTATACAAAGCCGTATCAAAAATAACCGGTATCAGTTGATATAACGAGCCGAAAATCAACATCATCAGCCAGCCCAAAACAGCGGTATGGGTTACTGCCAATAGCCGGTGATCATAATAAACACCTAAAAAAAAGTCGGCAGACAAAACCAATAATATGCCTAAAACCAACAAACCAATGGCGGCAAATAGGAAATGCGGTTTAACCGTGCTAATATCCGGGGCGTTATCGGTATGTAAATTTTTAGCCATAATCAGTCGTTTTTCGGTTTTTTGTATATAATTAAATAGGTATAATCCGGAGATAGTTCTTTTGAAACCCAATGGAAGCCGCGTTTTTTTAATTCGGGCAGTAAAAATTGCGGTATGCGTTTGTGATGCACAAACAAGGCTTCGTTTTCGGGTAAATGTTCCAGATGTTCCAAAATCGTTTGCATGGGTATGGGCATTTCCAGATGACGCACATCAACTTCGGACATTTGCCCTTCATATTGATTTTTTATTTTATCAAAATCTTCAATTTCATTTATAAAATTTTCTTCTATTTTTTCTACTTTTTCTGTTTTCTCATGGTTGGTTTTGGCTTGAATATCATGGTATTTGCAAGGGATCTGTTTTTTGCCGAACAAACGTTGTAACAAGCCGGGTTTTTTACAATTAAGTTTAAAATAGGTTAGATAATTCCCTTCGTCATCTTGTGTCATCCAATGCACAAAATTTTTCCCAACCAAGTAATCAATCAACGGAATAGGTTCAAAGTCGTTGATAATCAATAAAACTTGACCGGGCTTAATTTTTTTAGCCGTCTTAATAATATAGCCAAAAGGATCTCTGCCTTGGGCAATGATGGGACGCACATCTAATTCTACAATTTCTTTACCGGAAAAATCTGGTGGCATGATTTCTAAATCAGATGTATTTTGAAAATCACCGGCAACCAATTCTACCTCAAACCCAGCTTTTTGCAGGGCTTTTAAAAAATCATTGACAGGAATTTTTCCAATACGCGCAGCATCTTTGACCGTTACCCGTGTTGCCAAACTGCGTCGCAAGATGGGATTTTGCAATTTTTTAAAATTGGGATGAATGCCGGAAATGACATCAATGGCTTCCGGTTTTTCTTTCAAAATTTTGGATATTTTTGTATCCTTGGTAACTAACATAAAATATTAATTTGACAGAACAAAAATAGAACAAATAAATCTAATTTGGAATGTTTTTAAATAAGATTTTTTTTCATGTGTAATTGCCTCATTTAGCGATTTTTAACTAACTTTACGGCTACAAACAAATTTATATGAAATACTTTTTGGTCTTTTATTTGTTATCAATCAGGTTATTATGGGCGCAACAACCGCTTGACAGCATCAATCATTTGCTTCAAAAAGCCGGTTCTGATGACCGACGGATTGAACTTTTACAAGAAAAGAATCAATTTTTTTTGAATACTTCGCCGGATTCTTTGATTGCAAACAATCAAAAGATCATCAAACTTGCCCGAAAATTACATAAGCCGGTAGCAATGAGTCAATCTTATCGCTATATAGCCGAAGCGGGCTTACGAAAACACAATTTTGATTTGGCAAAACAAAATGCCGAAAAAGCATTAAAAATAGATGACAGTTTACAACATTATGCCGATATCATTTTAGATTATAATCAATTGGGGCGCGCCTACTACAATTTTAATCAACCTCAAAAAGCCATTGACATATACAAAAAAGCCGTGGCTGTTTACCAAACACATCCGTCAGGCCCGAAAATCGGGACTATATATGGCAATATTGGCGCCGCATACAATCTGCTTAACCAACCCAATGAAGCTTTAAAATATTTTTTAAAACAAGCAGATTTTATCGATTCTCTCAACGATCCGCTTCAAAAAAGTAAAGTCAATTACAACATCGGCTATACTTATATGCAGATGGACCAGTTTAAAAAGGGGGAAAAATATTTTTTAAAAGCCCTCCAAGATTCTGCAAAAATTGATGTCAAAGATTATGTTTACGTCAATTATCACGCTTTAGGCATGCTGTATTCGCGCTGGAATAAACCTGATAAAGCTCTAGATGCCAACAAAAAGGCTCTAAAATATTTTGATGCGACTCAAAACAAAATGTATCAATTTGATTTGCACAACAACAATGCGGCTATTTATCTGAAAAAAGGTGATAAACCAAAAGCTTTACAAGAAGTAAATAAAGCCTTTGAAATTGCCAATCAGATAGGTTTTAAGCTCGGCGCCGATGCCGCCCAAGCAACCAAAGCCGAGATATATGTAAATTTTGGTGATTATGACCAAGCCGAAAAAATATTAAACAAATTAAAAAAAGATTCGTCTATAACACATCATGAAATCAGGTTGTCATTGTATAATAGTTTATATGAAGTCAACAAACATAAAAGCAACTATAAAGAAGCTCTATTCTACCATGAAAAACTAAAAAAACTCAACGACTCCATACTAAAAGCGCAACGCGACAGCAAAGTAGCCGAAATAGAAACCCGTTACCAAACCGAAAAGAAAGAAAAGGAAAACCTGAAACTTAAAGCCGAAAAAACCCAACAAGAATTGTTGCTTGCCAAAGAGAGCAAACGCAACACCTATTTGTCAGCCGGTATTTTGATAGCTTTTTCCGGATTAGGTATTTTTGCGTTCTACTATCGTCGTAACAAACGACAGAAAGAATTGATTGAACATTTGCAAAAAGATTTGCATCACCGCATTAAAAATAATTTGGCGGTTATTGATGCGCTTATTGAAGACATTAAAGATGAGTTTGACGATACCAATATTCACGCTAAACTCAGCGAATTGCAAAACAGAATTAACAGCATTAACGAAATTCACCGGCAACTGTATTTCAACAAAGATATCACCCACTTAAACCTTAAAACCTATTTGGACAAGATCAGTCGCAGCATTCAAGAATCATTTGGGAGAAATGATGTTAAAATCAATAATAAAGTGCCGGAATCATTTAAACTGGAAGTCAATACTTCGTTTCCTATCGGATTGATAGTCAACGAATTTATCACCAATTCGTTTAAATATGCCTTTGAAAGACAAACCGCCGGAAAAATTGATATTGACTTAATAGAACATGGTCGAAATTACATTTTAAAATTATCTGACAACGGCAAAGGCTTGCCACCGGATTTCGATATGGACCAATTGGACAGTTTTGGTCTAAATATTATGAAACTGCTTGCCAAACAATTAAAAGGCGAATTTCATATCAAGAGTGAACAAGGTGTGCAAGTTGAAATTATATTTCCAAAGCCTTAATTAATACCAAAAACAAATATGGCTCTATATCGATTTAGTTGGGACACAAATAATACCTTAAACAATAATGCCCCCGATATTCGTAGGGGTTAAAGACTTTGTTTGGATTGTTTTACTTTAATATTGCCAGCCTTTCGGGCTTGTATAGTTAAAACCCCGAAGGGGTGACATAATTATAGAAAATTTATGACGTTAAAAACATCAACCCCGAAGGGGTGAAATTATTTAAAAATAAAATAGCCATGATTACATGGTTTTGAACCTAATTTATTATTATCCATACAAAACAATATAAAGCCACAAATATTTATTAGTCCAAAATACAATTCCTTTTGGTATCATCTCAATTTTAAAGCTTATTTTTTAGTTGGTTTTTATCATTCTCCTGTGCCTGAATAGCCGTAATTAGAATGGTATTGTAAACATCATCTACGGTACAACCGCGGCTTAAATCGTTAACGGGTTTATTCAAACCTTGCAGCATCGGACCAATGGCTAAGGCGCCTGTTTCGCGTTGCACAGCTTTGTAAGTATTGTTTCCGGTATTTAAATCGGGAAAAATCAAAACGCTGGCTTGTCCGGCGACCGGCGAATCGGGCAGTTTTTTCTTGCCGACTTCCGGGTCCACAGCAGCGTCATATTGAATAGGTCCTTCTACTAAAATATCCGGACGTTTGGTTTTAACTATTTCGGTAGCTTCACGAACTTTTTCGACATCTTCGCCTTTGCCTGAACTACCTGACGAGTAAGACAACATGGCTACTTTGGGCTTAATACCGAATTTTTTAGCTGAGTCAGCAGAAGCGATAGCAATTTCGGCTAATTCTTCGGCATTGGGATTGGGGTTGATAGCACAATCGGCAAAAGCCGAAACGCGGTCGGGCAAACACATAAAGAAAACCGATGACACCAGTTTGGCGCCGGGTTTGGTTTTAATCAATTGCAATGCCGGACGAATAGTATGCTGTGTCGTATGAACCGCACCCGAAACCATGCCGTCGGCATCGCCGGTCAATACCATCATGGTACCAAAGTAGGACGGGTCTTTAACTAAATCATAAGATGTAGTTTCCGTAATGCCTTTGTGTTTACGCAATTCGTATAATTTTTTGGCGTAGCGGTCCAATTGCGGCGCATTTTCAGGGTCAATAATTTCAATGTTTTTACAATCCAAGTTTATACCTTTGTTTTTTACAATATTACAGATTTGGTCTTTTTTTCCTAATAAAACAATGTCTACCAAACCATTGGTTTGCAAACGGCAAGCAGCCTTTAAAATACGGGGATCTGTTCCTTCGGGTAAGACAATTTTTTTTCGCTCACGCCCTGCCCATTCTTCCAAATTGTACAAAAACATGGAAGGCGTCATTTTTTCATTTTCGTATTTTATCAGTTTATCTAAAATTTGTTTCACATCGACATATTTTTTAAACAAACTGATGGAACGCATAATTTTACGGGTATCAAACGGATTGATACGCGGTTTTAATTCGGCAATCTTTGTTGTTGTTTCATAAGTATTGGGCTTGACTACAATAATCGGTAAACTGGTATTGATACCATTAATGAGTTTAAGTACCGGTTTTTCAGGTGTAATGCCACCGGTTAAAACCAAACCGGAGATACTCGGATATGCCTCGCTTTTATCTGCTTGAATGGCGCCGAGAATTAAATCGGCACGGTCACCGGGAGTAATGACAACCGATTTGTCCCGTAAGCGGTTCAAGTAATGACGCAGTTGCATAGCTCCTACTTCATATTGCTTCACGGGCTTTTCTAAATGATTTTCGCCAAACAGCACTTTACCGTCAAAAAAGTTTAAAATATCTCTCATACTGGGTTTTAACAAGTTTTCGTCGCGCGGAATGGCTGCTACATAGGTCTCTTTATCAACTAGTTTTTTGATTTTTGTAACAACGGTTTTTAAATTTTTAGGCTTTATTTTATTGGCAATTATAGCCGGCACTTCAACATTTTCTTCTTTAAAGCTGTCATATGCCAATTTGATATTACTTATATATTCGTCTAAGGTTTTGGAAACACCGCTTGAAACCAAGATAGCAGGGATAGATAAATTGGAAGCCAGTTTGACATTCAGCTCAAACTCAATCATAGTACCTTCACCGGAAAAATCACTACCTTCAATTAGAATAAAGTCATATTTTTTTTCAAGTTTTTTATATTTTCTGATAATGGTTTCCAGTATTTTTTTCTCTTGCCCTTTGTTTAATAAATCAATAACTTCACTGCGGGTAAAACCGTAAGCATCTTTATAATCTAAATCAAGTTTAAAAAATTGTATCATCGTCGTGATATGGTTATCCTTTTTTCCTTCCGGATAGTCATTGATAACCGGTCTGAAATAACCGACTTTATTTTTTCGGGTTAACAATTCGTTCATCAAGCCAATACTGATGAGTGATTTTCCGCTATGTGATTCTATAGTGGCAATATAAACCGCTTTGTTCATTATTTTGAATTTTGTTATGGCAAAGTTAGATATAAAACCGCCTTGAAAAATGATTTTTTAGGTTTTTTTATTAAAAAACGCCGAAAATTTTTGACGTTTTAAAATGTGATGAATCTATCAAATATTTATGCCGCTTACACATTCAATATAGTCCAAAAAATTGATCTATACTGCTTGTATATTCAATATAGTTTAACGAATTGGACTATTTTTATATTTATATACTTTATCGGTATGTCTTATATTGTATTATTT
>JALVEJ010000326.1 GCA_027031025.1 Flavobacteriales bacterium
GTAGATTTCAATTTCAAAATCTGAAAAAACTCTAAAAAATTACATAGCTTCGTGGCGCAACTGAATAGCGCATCCCGTTCCGGTTTCGGAACGGGAAGGTTGCAGGTTTGAATCCTGCCGGAGTCACAACAAAAAAGCAACTCAAAATTGGGTTGCTTTTTTATTACTTAACTTCAATCCTGATTGTCATTATAGGATATTTTTCTACCCAAAAAGTCAGAAAGGTTATAGATTTCAATTTCAAAATCTGTAAAAACTCTAAAAAATTACATAGCTTCGTGGCGCAACTGAATAGCGCATCCCGTTCCGGTTTCGGAACGGGAAGGTTGCAGGTTTGAATTCTGCCGGAGTCACTACAAAAAAAGCAACTCAAAATTGGGTTGCTTTTTTATTACTTAACTTCAATCCTGATTGTCATTATAGAATATTTTTCTACCCAAAAAGTCAGAAAGGTTGTAGATTTCAATTTCAAAATCTGTAAAAACTCTAAAAAAATATATAGCTTCGTGGCGCAACTGAATAGCGCATCCCGTTCCGGTTTCGGAACGGGAAGGTTGCAGGTTTGAATCCTGCGGGAGTCACTACAAAAAAAGCAACTCAAAATTGGGTTGCTTTTTGTTTTATATTTGATTGAAGTTCTGTTTGTTAAATTTAAACAGTATAAATTTGTTTTACTTTTAAAAAAGATTTGACAATTGAATTTGTCTTCTAAAAACTTTTCATATTCAATATTCGTCTTTCAACTAATTTACTAACTTTGTCAAAAATATGTATCTTATGTTGTTGTTTATAAGTTATAGTGAATTGTTCGTTGTGTTTTTTGTAGTTTTATTGGTGTTTGGCCCTGAGAAATTACCGGAAATTGCACGAAATCTAGGTAAAGGTATCCGGCAATTGCGTGATGCCAGTAACAATATAAAAAAGGAGATGATCAAAGAAACCCAAAAAGCCGGATTGGATACTGAAGCTATTGAAAAATTAAAAAAAGATATCAAAGAGACTAAAAAAATCATGAATATTAAGGAAGAAATTACCAATACCGTTAAACGACAATAATGGATCAGATACTACATTGGGATCAACAAATTTTTCAATTTTTAAATGGTTTGGCAAACCCCTCTTTTGATGCATTTTGGTTATTTGTTACCAATCAAAAAAAGTGGATTTTTTTATATGGTATTATCGTTTTAGCTTATGTTTACTATTTAGGATGGCGAAAAGCTTTGGTTTCAATTCTAATAATTGCTTTGTTTTTAGGTATTTGTGATCAAACCACTAATTTGTTTAAAGCATATTTTCATCGCTTGCGACCTTCGCAAGATGCCGGATTTACCGGTCATATACGTGCACTTTTGCATCCTCATAACTTTAGTTTTATATCCGGTCATGCATCAAATTCCACTTTGTTTGTTTGGTTTAGTATTTACTTATTACGTCAGTATACCCGGTGGATTTACTTGCTGATAATTTGGTGGGTACTATTTATGTATAGCCGTATTTATGTTGGTGTGCATTATCCGTTGGATATTTTGGGCGGTATTATTTGGGGATTGATATTATATCGTTTGGCGGTTTTTGTTTATCGTAAAATCATAAACAAAATTCAACATTGACTTTGATACTTATAAATTAGAATTTAGGTAAATGTCCATTTCCTGAATGCTCTTAAATAAAATTTTAAAATTTAATGGATTAAAATAAGGCGACATTAAACATCTTTTATAAAATCGTAGTATTCATTAAATATATTTTCTAATTTAGGCATGTTTTTATTAAAGAAATTGTAGATTTTATGCCATGATTTTTTATTATGAATACTGACACCGGTCAATTCCGTGTAGATACGGCTGATAATTTTGCCGTTTTCTAAATGATGCTCTTTATCAAAAATCAAATCCGGAATTTCTGCTTTAAGGATATTTTTTAAAGATAAAAATTTGTCGAAATAAGCTTCACGAAACAATGGGTCTTTCATTTCAATATCAATCATTACGCGTGCTTTTTTGGTATCGGCATGGAATTTTAGAGACAAATCTTTGATTTTGGTGTTATATAACAACCATTTTTTAGGAAAAGATTTGCCGAAACTAGTCCAAAATTCTTGACGCAAACGGGCGGATTCTTCTTTGCTAAACAATTTGACCGGAAATTTTACTCAAAATTCTCTTCGATTAGCTTTTTGGCAGTTTTTACATGTTCTTCCGGAACCCAAACAGTTACTTCGGCAATGCTTGAATCGGGAAACATGGCATTGGAATTGACATTTTGTAGATGAACCGGAATGGTATTGATTTCTAATAAATTTTTTATTAATTGAGCTTCCATGCCATCCTCACAACTATAAATTTGTTGCCAATTGTATGTTTGTTCTTCATTACTCATAAAGCGCTAATATTTGGTTGGTGTGTTCTTTGGTTTTAACTTTTTTGATAATATGTTCAATAAATCCCTTTTCATCAATAATAAAAGTGGTTCTATGCACACCTTCATATTCTCTGCCATAAAGTTTTTTTGGTCCCCAAACGCCATAAAGTTTAATAATTTTCTTCTCTTCATCGGGGATTAATGAAAACGGTACGGCATATTTTTCTTTAAAACGTTTTTGCCGTTTTTTATCGTCGGGACTTACGCCTAATACATCAAAACCTTTACTTTTTAACAAATCATAGTGCGTTGCTAAATCAACCGTTTCGGCAGTACATCCGGGCGTTAAGGCTTTGGGATAAAAATACAATATCAATTTTCGTCCTTTAAAATCAGAAAGTTTGACAAGTTCACCCATACAATTAAGGGCTTCAAATTCGGGGGCTTTATCGCCGGGATTGAGATGTGTCATAATTTATCTATTTTTGCATTCACACAAAGATACAAAATAAATGACCAAAAAAGAAAAAGCGCAAATCATTATGGATACTTTACAAGAATTGTATCCTAATCCTCCAATACCATTAGATCATACCAATACTTTTACGTTTTTGATAGCCGTATTATTATCGGCACGGACTACAGATGCTATGGTTAACCGAGTCACGCCGCAGTTGTTTCAATTGGCTGATAATCCGTATGATATGAAAAAGTTAAGCGTGGAACAAATTAGAGAAATCATCAAACCGGTTGGGTTATCGCCTCAAAAAGCCAAAGCTATTCACCGTTTGTCGGAAATTTTAGTTGAAAAATATCAAGGAAAAGTGCCAAATAGTTTTGAAGCATTAGAGTCTTTGCCCGGTGTAGGTCATAAAACGGCAAGTGTCATCATGAGTCAAGCTTTCGGGCAGCCGGCATTTCCTGTGGATACTCATATTCATCGTTTGATGACGCAATGGGGCTTAACCAATGGTAAAAACGTCACTCAAACTGAAAAAGATGCCAAGCGATTATTCCCCAAAGACAAATGGAATGATTTGCATTTGCAAATGATATATTACGGAAGAGAATATGCCCCGGCACGTAATTATAAGTCAGAAAAAGATATTATTATGCAAAAGATTTCCGGAAAATAACCAGACTTCTTTTATAAATTTAATAAGATTTTGATTCGAAGAAATGCGGATTTGTTCTATTTTATTTTTTATCTTACTCTTCAATGAATTTTTATTGGCACAAATAATATGAATGTTGCAAATTTGAGAAGTTTGGGGAATGTCATAAGCTGATTATGTGTTATTTGGTTGCGTTACAAAAAAATGATAGTCGATGGAGTATTGTCATTTTTGTAAAGCTTTATATAACAAAAAAACCGGTAATTTAAACTACCGGCTTTTTTGCGACACTTAAACTAATTAATTGTTAATCAGAATAATATCTTTAAGCATTTTAGTTTTGACAACTTGCATGGCTTTACTATAAGCCAAAGCTAAAAATATTCTGTAATTGATACGATGTTGAATAGTGTAGTTTTCTTGCATATTATTTTTTTTTTTAATCTTAACGCAAGAAAACGGGCTTTATTGTGAAAAACTTTATTCAACCAATTTTATTTGATGTGCTTCAATAATTTTTCTGATGTTAATCAACGCATAACGCATTCTTCCTAAGGCAGTATTGATGCTAACATTGGTTTTGTCGGCAATCTCTTGAAAAGACAACTCTTCATACATGCGCATTTTTAAGACGGTTTTTTGGTCTTGGGGCAATTGTTCAATTAAAACTCTGATTTTGTCAATCATTTGTTTACGAATCATTTGTTTTTCAGCATCTAAACTTTGATCTTGAAGAATATCAAACATGGAAAAATCTTCAGATTCGTAAACTTTACGCATCTTATTTTGCTTGCGATAGTAGTCAATAATGATGTTATGTGCAATGCGAATGACCCAAGATAAAAATTTGCCTTCTTCAATATATTTACCTTTTTTGAGTGTTCGGACAACTTTAAATAAAGTGTCTTGAAACAAGTCTTCGGTTAATTCCTGATTGCGGACTTTGGAGTAGATAAAACCGAAAATTTTATCACGATGCCGCTTTAATAATTGTTCTAAAACCGCCTCATTACCATTGATGTATGAAGCAATTAATTCTGAATCCGAGTAAAATTTTGTCTTATTCATATTTACAGTTTTATTTAGATGAATAGGTTTCATCTAAAATTGTTTTATTTAAAAATTAAAAACGTAAATATGAACTTATAGGCAGTTTTATTTTGATTTTATAAAGCAAATTTAGATAAAAAAAATTAACTCGCAAGTTTTTGTAAAAAAATTTTTGATTATTTTTTTGATTATTTTGATAAAATGGTGTTTTTTTTATGTATTTTTGAAAGAAAGCAAGCTTACTGCACACAGACATGGTGTTTTTCTTCTCCTAACCAATAGTTAAAAAGAATGACAAACTTTAAGCCTTCAAATATTAATAAACTATTCAAACAGCAAGATCAATTAAACCTGCTGATTATCATCAACTTATTGATATATTTATGCGCACAAATTTTAATTGCTATCAAGTGGTTTTCATTACGTTGGGTCGCTTTACCTTATGATTTAGTCCAACTGACTTCAAAATGGTGGGCGGTGATCACTTACGGTTTTTTTCATCAAGGATTTGTAGCCTTGTTTTTTAATATGATTTTGCTACATTACTTTGGGCGTATTTTATTAGATTTTGAGACACCTAAAAAGTTTTTATGTATTTATTTTTCAGGTATTTTACTAGGCGCAGTATTTTTTGTGACGAGCTATTATTTATTTCCAAATTTTTACGTGATTAAAGCACCATTATTGGGCGCTTCCGCCGGTGTGATGGCAGTGATTACATACATTTCTTTGAAGTTGCCACATTATCAAATCAAAATCAGGTTTCTCGGTTATTTCAAATTAATGCACCTGTTAATATTCTTGGTTTTATTTAATTTATTGCAAATTCCATTGGGTAATCCGGGCGGCTATTTTGCCCATTTAGGAGGACTAACTGCCGGTTTTGTTTTCTTTTTAATCAATTTGAAACAAAAAGAAAAAGCTGTTACAAAGCCAAGTGTTTTCAGTATTACCAAACCTAAAAAAGAAAAAAATATCGATGCTATTTTAGACAAAATCAGCCGTTCGGGATACGAAAGTTTAACCGATGAAGAAAAGGAAGAATTGTTTAAGCACAGCAAGTAGCAACACACAAAATTGTGCGTTGAACATGAATGTGTATGACAAATATCATCAAATTATCGGTCAATACTTTTTTCAGACCTAACAGGTTTTGGAAACCTATCAGGTCTTTACACCATTTCTCAGAAAATAGAAATGAAGAATAAAATTGTTTAAGCACAGTAAAAAGTAAAAGGAAGTGGAAAGTGCCAAGTAGAAAGTGCTAAGTGGAAAGTGCGAATAGAGAAATGAAACAAAACTTTTATGTTCTTTTATGTCTTTTATGGTTCAAGAAAGAGAAAAAAGATAATTAATTAAAAACTGAACTTGCTCCTACAACATCAGACGGAAAAAGCTTTGTTTATAATTTTATTTCTTTGGCATATTACAAAACACCTTTATTATCTCATTTTTAAGCGTTTTCATACTTTTGTTGTACATCATATAAGGAAATCCAAATAATATTAGAAGTTGTAATAAAGATATTAAAATAACAACAAATTTTTCCTCTAATGCCATATTATTGGGGATAAACAAGCTGAATATATGAAATAAAAGATTAAGAAAAATAGCTATGGCTATAAAAAGGAAGAAATATAAAGAGAGTTTTATGCCATAAAACCCCATGATTTTAGTTTCAATAATTAATTTATGATCCTTTTGCTTAAATC